>JADHQX010000042.1 GCA_016777745.1 Candidatus Pelagibacterales bacterium | reverse complement strand
CTGCAGCACATACAAAAGATCTTAAGGGATTGCTGCCACCATGGACTGAAAGAGTAGCCGATAATTATAATCATTTGTTTGAACAACCTGTTGCTTTTTATGTAATAGCAATATCAATAGCGATTACTAATAATATTGATCCTCTTATGATTCAATTGGCTTGGGCTTATGTTCTACTAAGAGTGCTTCACTCAATAGTTCAAATAACATTTAATTTTGTACCATTACGCTTTATTTTATTTGTTACTAGCTGGCTTATTTTGGGATATATGATTGTTTGTACAATCTTTAAATACATTTAATCATACATAGATAAATTTAAAAATTTAATTGTTCTAGGCCCACTAATTCATGCTATTCATCATTATTAGTATTAAGTAATAACTAATCATTTTTAAATTAATTTACTTAATAAATTCTATTTCTTTAATAAAGAGTTCAGCAGAATGATCTCTACCAAAAGCAACTAGGCCAATAGAAGTAATTTTTTTTGGATTGATTTTACTACTCATTAGCATACCTGATTTTTTAAATTCATTAATTGGTAAAATAAATTCATTAAAGCTTTCATTAACAGTAAATTCAGATTGATAATATTGCCAAGGCAATTTAGTTCCAGTAGTTCTTAAGAAAACAAAATATTTTTGATTATTACCTTTAGCTGTTAATTTTATCAGATTTATATCTTCTAGATTAATACTTCGTAGGTCTCTTCTGATTTGAATAAAGCCACCATTATTCTCAGTAGTTACATTGCCTGCTAAAAGAGCAATTGTTTTACCTTCAATATCTTTAAACTCAACACCACCTGTTGAAATTCCACCCATGACAGTATCTGCAACGTAGTTCCATTGATTTGGTTCTTGAAAGTTATCTTTAAGCATTGTTTCGGCAAAATTATTACTAGAGATAGTAACAAAAAAGATGAGAAATAGAGATAGTCTTAAAAAATTGTTATTTTTCATATGAAGCAATTATGTTATAGACTTAATATACGACAAATTCCTATAAAAACTATTAAATTTCAGATACTTCAACAGAAAGTCTAGTATTTTACATTATTTAGTAATATAACTTCGCTCTATGAATTCATGGACTAAAGATAGCTGGAGATCATTTCCTGCCAAGCATTTACCAGAATATCCTGATGCTGATAAGCTTGTTAAGGTAGAATCTGATTTATCTAAGTACCCACCAATTGTATTTGCTGGTGAAGCTAGAGAACTTAAAAGAAATCTTGCAAAAGTTGCGGATCGTAAAGCATTCTTATTACAAGGTGGCGATTGTGCCGAAAGCTTTAAAGATTTTAATGCTGATTATATCAGAGACTCTTTCAAAGTATTATTACAGATGTCAGTAATCTTAACTGCTGCTGGTAACTTACCAGTTGTTAAAGTCGGAAGAATGGCAGGACAATTTGCTAAACCAAGAAGTGCACCTACTGAAGTAATTGATGGAGTAGAACTAGATAGTTATAAAGGTGACATTATTAATGGTATGAAGTTTACAGCAGAAGATCGTATTCCAGATCCAGAAAGAATGGTGAGAGCTTACACTCAAGCTGCTGCATCGTTAAATTTACTACGTGCATTTGCTAAAGGTGGATTTTCAGATTTAAATAAAGTGCATTCATGGAATATGGGTTTTGTTGAAGATAGTGCGCAAGGTGAAAAATATAAAATTATTGCTGATAAAATTTCAGATACTTTAGGTTTTATGGAAGCTATTGGTATATCAGCAAAAACATCGCGGCGTTTACGCAACGTTGATTTCTACACAAGTCATGAGGCTTTGTTATTGCCATATGAAGAAGCGCTAACGCGAGTAGATAGTACTACAGGAGAAATTTATAATACTGCTGCACACATGGTTTGGATAGGCGATCGAACTCGCCAACCAGATGGAGCACATGTTGAATACTGTCGCGGTATTCAAAACCCAATCGGTATTAAGTGTGGACCATCGCTTTCAGCAGATGAACTTAAAAAATTATTAGATATTTTAAATCCTGAAAATGAAGCTGGAAGAATTACATTAATATGTCGTTTTGGTGCTGAAGAAGTCAATACTGGACTTCCAAAACTTCTTAAGCCATTTCAAAATTCTGAACACAACTTAGTTTGGTCGTGTGATCCAATGCATGGCAATACAGTCAAAGCTTCATCAGGCTATAAAACAAGAGCCTTTGGAAATGTTTTAAAAGAAGTGAATTCTTTTTTTGATATTCATCATGATATGGGAATGTATCCTGGTGCAGTTCATCTAGAAATGACTGGTCAAAATGTGACTGAATGTGTTGGTGGAGCGCAGGCAATTAAAGATGATGATCTATCTGCAAGATACCATACACATTGCGACCCTAGATTGAATGCAAGTCAGGCAATTGAACTAGCATTTTTGATATCTGATAAGCTAAAAGAGTCAGAAACTCCAGATAATCAAAAAATTACAATTGCTTCCTAATTACAACTGCTTTAACTAGTTGTAGTATCAAAAAATGTCAGAGAACTTAAATATATTATTAGCTCAAACTAATCCAATTGTTGGCAATATTGAGCACAATAGAGATCTAGTTTTAGATATAGTTAGCAAGAACAAGAATGCAGACTTAATTATATTTACAGAGTTAGTACTCAGTGGTTATCCGCCAGAAGACTTAGTTTTAAAATCTGCTTTTCAAAACAAAGTATGTGATGCATTTCATGAAATTATGGACGCCTCAGTTGAAAGTGAATCTTATATAATAATTGGAAGGCCCTGGAAGGAAAATGAGCAACTGTATAATGCTGCAATTGTACTTCATAAAGGCAAAGTATTTCATCGACATTTAAAAAATACACTTCCCAATTATGGAGTATTTGATGAAAAGAGAATTTTTGCAGCAGGAGATGAGAGTAGTTTTTTTGAAATTAAAGGGAATAAGATTGCCTTGTTCATTTGTGAAGAAATTTGGGATCCTGAAACTTATAAAAAAGTAGAAGGGAAAGATTGTGATTTAGTGGTTACAATAAATGCCTCACCATTTGAATATCAAAAAATAATTCAGCGTGAAAATTTAGCAATAGAATTATCAAAAAAAATTGATGCACCAGTTGTGTATGTTAATCAGGTTGGTGGACAAGATGAAATTGTTTTTGATGGAAGTTCCTTTATTGCAGATGCGCACAAAGTACTTAGAAGATTACCGGCATGTGAAAGTGCTACAGATTTAGTTACTTTTGATAAGGATAAAAAAGAGTTTTCATTTAGTGAGAAAATTTTTGAAGAAAAAAGTGAACAAGAAGTTTTATATTCAAACTTAGTATTGGGACTAAAGGACTATATAGAAAAAAATAATTTTCCTGGTGTAGTTATTGGAATTTCAGGTGGAATTGATAGTGCGTTTAGTGCATGTGTTGCTGTAGATGCACTTGGTAGTGATAAAGTTAAAGGAATTATGATGCCATCAAAATATACTAGCAATGCCAGTGTAGAAGATGCGACTCTATTAGGAAAAAATCTGAATATAGAAATGATTTCACTTTCCATCGAAGAAGCTGCCTTGGCTTATGAATCGACTCTAAAAAATGTTTTTGAGGGAACACAACAAGATATAACTGAGGAAAATATTCAATCACGCATTAGAGGCATGCTTCTAATGGCATATTCAAATAAATTTGGTTATATGGTTATTACCAATGGTAATAAATCTGAAGTTTCTGTTGGATACTCAACACTTTACGGTGATATGTGTGGTGGTTTTTCAGTTATTAAGGATCTTTATAAGGTAGATGTTTACAAGCTAGCTGAATGGAGAAACGACAACTATCCAAGTATTTCATTACATAAAAAAAAGAATATTGTGCCTGTTAATATTATTACTAAGGCTCCAACCGCTGAACTTAAACCAAATCAAAAAGATGAAGATAGTTTGCCACCTTATGAAATCTTAGACAAAATCCTTTACGAGCTAGTAGAAAAAGAAAGTTCTGTGACTGATATAGTTAACTTAGGTTTTAACGAAGATACAGTTATCAAAGTTCAGGGTTTGCTCTATAATTCAGAATATAAACGGAGACAATCAGCCCCGGGTGTAAAGGTTTCAGAAAGAAATTTTGGGCTAGACCGAAGATATCCAATAACAAATCGTTTTCGCGATACAAAAAGGTAAAAGAATGACAGTAACAACAAGATTTGCTCCAAGTCCAACAGGCTTAATTCATTTAGGAAATATTCGAACAGCACTTATCAATTGGTTATTTGCAAGAGTAAATAATGGTAAATTCATTTTAAGAATTGATGACACTGATGCTGAGCGATCACGACAGGAATATGCAGATAAGATTAAACATGATCTTGACTGGTTAGGAATTAACTATGATGAAACTTTTGATCAATCTTCAAGATTTGATGTTTATGATAAAAGGTTTCAACAGCTTAAAGATAGTGGCAGAGTTTATGCGTGTTATGAAACAGCAGAAGAATTAGATCGAAAAAGAAAATTGCAAAGTGCTACTGGTGGTAAACAAGTTTATGATAGATCAGCATTAAAATTAAGTGATCAACAAAAAAAAGATTTTGAAGCTGAAGGTAGAAAACCCCATTGGCGTTTTTTGATGAACTCTGAAAGAGTTGAGTGGGATGATTTATTAAAAGGTAAAATTAGTATTGATTTAACTAGTCTATCTGACCCAGTTTTAATACGAGCTGATGGAGTTCCATTATATACATTTACTTCAGCAGTTGATGATATTGACTATAAAGTCACAAATGTAATTCGTGGCGATGATCATACTTCTAATACTGCAGTTCAAATTGAACTAATTAACGCACTTGATAACTGCAATATAACATTTGCACATCATGCACTTTTACAAGCAGCTTCTGGAGACAAATTATCAAAACGTGATGGTGTAATTTCAATTGAGAGCTTTAGAGAGCAAAATATGGAGCCGTTAGCTATTCTTAGTTTACTTGCGACTATTGGAACCTCTAATTCGATAGAGCTAAAAGATAATATTCAACAAATTATAGATGAATTTAGAATTGAAACTATTTCAACTTCTCCTGGGCGAATTGAAACTGATCTTTTAAATGCACTAAATAAAAAAATTGTCCAAGGCTTTAGTTTTAACGATGTAAAAGACCGTCTAGCTAATGTTGATGACCGCATAGATGAACTATTTTGGGACTCTGTTAAAGGAAATTTAGCCACAGTAGAGGATGTAAAAAGTTGGGCAGATATTGTGTTTAATGAAGATAAAATCGAAGTTGAAGATAAAGAGTTTATACAACAAGCTTTAAGCGTAATCCCTCCAGATCCTTGGGACGAAAATACTTGGGAATTATGGACAAGTGAAATTAAGCAACTTACAGGTAGAAAAGGTAAGGAGCTATTTTTACCGTTAAGAGAAGCTTTTACTGGTATGAAGCACGGTCCTGAGATGAAGCAATTAATTCAATTATTAGGCAGAGAAAAGATACTCAATAGAGTCAATATCTAAATGGACTATCAATTTTACGATACATATTCTAATACCAAAAAGTCATTTACACCTTTAGACGCTTCGAATGTTCGCATGTATGTATGTGGGCCCACCGTCTATGATTACGCTCATGTTGGCAATGCACGACCAGTAATTGTTTTTGATATTGTGTATCGAATGTTAAATCTTAAGTATGGCGCTGAGCATGTTACCTATGTGCGAAATATAACTGATGTAGACGATAAGATTATTGAAGCATCAAATTCCCTCAATGAAGATATTAGTGCACTAACTGAGCGAACAATAAATTATTTTCATGATGATGCTAGCTATGTTGGCGCTCTTCAGCCTAATGTTGAACCAAAAGCTACCGATCATATTCCAGAGATGATTAATATTATTGAAAAGTTAATAAAAAAAAATCATGCATATGAAGCAGATGGAAATGTTTTATTTGCAGTGAGTACGTTTGATAAGTATGGAAACCTATCTGGAAAATCACTTGAAGATTTGATAGCTGGTTCAAGAGTGGAAGTAGCTAACTATAAAAAAAATCCTGCCGACTTTACATTATGGAAACCATCTAAAGCTAATGAACCCGGTTGGGATAGTCCATGGGGCAAAGGACGTCCAGGTTGGCACATTGAATGTTCAGCAATGAGTGAAAAATACCTTGGTCAAACATTTGATATTCATGGTGGTGGACAAGATTTAACATTTCCACATCATGAAAATGAAATTGCACAAAGTGAAAGTTGTAATGATAAAAAATTTGCAAATTTTTGGATGCATAATGGCTTCCTTTCCATTGAAGGGGAAAAAATGTCTAAGTCATTAGGCAACTTTATTACTATTAATGAACTAAAAGACACATACCAAGGTGAAGTTATACGATTTAATATGATGTTAACTCACTATCGTCAGCCATTAAATTGGACTGAAAAGAGTTTGCTGGATTCTAAAAAAACTCTCGATAAGTGGTATAAGATTATAGGAACGTATGATAAGCCATTAGCTAGTAAAAATGATCTAATATCTGAAAAGATGTTAAGTGCGCTAGCTGATGATGTTAATACACCTCAAGCTATAGCAGAGTTGCATCAACTTTATAAAGTAGCAAATGATGGGGATGTAGATGCCTTGGAAATATTTTATAATTCATGTCAATTTTTAGGTATTTTGATTTCAGATTATAATTCTTGGAGTTCATGGCAGTCAAAAACTATGGATATTGATGAAAATCTTATCAATGGACTTATTGAAAAGCGCAATGAAGCAAGAAGTGCTAAAGATTTCCCTGAAGCTGATCGAATTAGAGATGAACTATTAAATTTGGGTGTTATACTTGAAGATAAAGATAATAAAACAACATGGAAATTGAAGTAGTGACTAAAGAAAGATTATATATTTTTGATACAACTTTAAGAGATGGAGCTCAGACTCATGGTGTAGATTTCAATGTTGACGAAAAGAAGATTATAGCAAATAAATTAGATCTTCTCGGAGTAGATTATATTGAAGGTGGTTGGCCAGGAGCTAATGCTACCGATACAACTTTTTTCAATGAAAAATTAAATTTTACTAACGCTTCTTTCACTGCCTTTGGTATGACAAAAAAAATTGGTCGAAGTGCAGAAAATGATCCTGGATTAGCTTCTTTAATAAACACTAGTGCAACTTCTGTTTGTATTGTTGGAAAAAGTTGGGACTTTCATGTTGAATTGGCGTTAGAAATAAAATTAGAAGAAAATCTAGAAAATATTCAGCAGTCAATTGAGTTCATTGTTAAAAATAAAAAAGAAGCTCATTTTGATGCGGAACATTTTTTTGATGGGTATAAGGCAAATAAGGAATATGCCTTAAAATGTTTACAAGCAGCAGCAGATGGTGGTGCCCGGTGGATAATATTATGTGATACCAACGGCGGAACCTTGCCCCATGAAATAGCAGAGATTGTTAGTGAAGTTGTTAAGATAATTCCAGGTAGTAAGCTTGGTATTCATGCTCATAATGATACAGGAAATGCGGTTGCTAACTCTCTTACAGCAATTCATGCTGGTGTAAGACAAGTACAAGGTACAATTAATGGTTTAGGTGAGAGATGTGGTAATGCTAATTTAGTTTCAATCATTCCAACATTATTATTGAAGCCATATTTCAAAGATAATTTTGAATTAACTATTTCTGTAGATAATTTAAAATTATTAACTGATTTATCTCGCTTACAAGATGAAATTCTTAACAGATCTTCCAATAGAAATGCGCCATATGTTGGTGCATCGGCTTTTGCGCATAAAGGTGGTTTGCATGCTTCAGCCGTAAATAAAGATCCAAAAACTTATGAGCATATAGAACCAAGCATAGTAGGAAATCAAAGACAAATTGTAATTTCTGAACAGTCTGGAAAATCAAATATTATTTCTAAATTAAAGTCAGCCGGAATTAGCGTTAATGAAGATGATCAGTCGATACAAAAAATACTCGATCGGGTTAAAGAAAGAGAATTCACTGGCTATACATATGATGGTGCAGACGCATCCTTTGAATTATTAGTTAAAAAAGTTTTAGGTCAATTTACAGAATTTTTTGCAACTAAAAGCTTCAAAATCAATATTGAAAATACTGGTGATGAAGGAAGCACACTATCTAAAGCCGAAGTTATATTTGTAGTTGGTGGCAAGAATGTTAGTGGCTTTGGAGAAGGTAATGGACCCGTTAATGCTTTAGATAAAGCTATTCGAATGAGCTTTCAGTCGAGCGGTTATGCAAATTATGTTAAAGATTTAAATCTAATTGATTATAAGGTTAGAATTTTGAACACTGGTACTGATGCAATAACAAGAGTATCGATTGAAAGTGTAGACAAAGAAGGCAAGAGCTGGTTTACAGTCGGCGTATCTGACAATATTATAGAAGCATCATTTAAAGCTTTAATAGATAGCGTTGAATATAAGCTAATGAAAGACAAGGCGCAGCCAATTACTTAAATTTAATGTCACATTTAAAACCAACCATCATTTTAGTTGATACCCAACTTGCGGAAAATATTGGCTTGGCTGCTAGAGCAATGTATAATTTTGGACTGGTAGATCTTTTTTTAGTACGTCCAAAAATTGAATGGCCGTCAGAAAAAGCAGCAGCAGTTTCAGTTGATGCCTTACCAATTATTAATAACGCTAAATGCTTTGACTCATTAAGAGAGGCATTGGTTGGAATTCAGTACTCATATGCATTTACAGCAAGAAGAAGAGAAATGGATAAAAGAGAAATTTCTAATGAAGAGGCAATCAAAAAAATAGTTTTAAATGAAAATCAAAATACTAACATTGCGATAGTATTTGGAGGCGAACAGTCTGGCTTGACTAACGATGACTTGTCTTTAGTTAGTGAGTGCGTATCTATTGAAACAGACAACTTATTTAGCTCACTAAATCTATCACATGCTGTTACAGTGTTTTGCCATAGCCTATTTGCAGCCAAAGATTCTCTAGCAACCATATCAGCTGGAAAAAAAGAGGCTCGAGCTGTTGATCATAGCAAATTACATCATTTTTTTGATCATCTGGAACGCGAACTAGATATTCGTGGTTTTTTTGAGCCAGTTGAAAAAAAGCCAAGTATGGTAATAAAACTGCGAAATATCTTCCATAGAGCAGAACTAAGTGACAGAGAAATTGCTTCACTTCGTGGGGTTTTAACCTCCCTTACAAAATATAAGGAAAAACAAGAAGATTAGGCGGTTTCAGGTTTGACAAAGGGTCTGAAACTAGTATAAACCCTCTCTATTATTTACATATGACAAAAAGAATTACAGCAAAACATAAAATTGATAGACGCTTAAGTGTTAACTTATGGGGTCGTCCAAAAAGTCCATTTAATTTAAGAAAATATAGACCAGGACAACATGGACAAAAACATGCTGGTAAAATTTCTGACTATGGAACTCAACTTCAAGCTAAACAAAAGTTAAAAGGTTACTATGGTAATCTTAATGAACGTCAGTTTAGTAACTGCTTTAAAGAAGCACTTCGATTAAAAGGTAACTCTGGAGAAAATCTAATTGGTTTACTCGAGAGACGTTTAGACAC
>JADHQX010000041.1 GCA_016777745.1 Candidatus Pelagibacterales bacterium | reverse complement strand
TTTTTATTAAAAAAAAATTTTCTTATTTTAAGGTAATCATTAATTGTATTTTGAGTGTCCTTGCTTATTGGAATTAATCTTTCTTTATTTCCTTTTCCAGAAATTATAATAAAATTTTTATCTTGATATAAAGAAGCTAGTGTCATTGAAACTAATTCGCTTACTCTTATTCCAGAAGCATACATAATCTCAATCATGCAATTTAGCCTTATTCCCAAGTTAGTGATATCTTGTTTTGAATAACTTATTAAATTTTGGATGTCCTTAATGCTAATGATAACTGGCAACTTGCTATCTAATTTTGGCTGTTTTATATTTTTGATTGGATTATTTTTAATTATTTTCTCAACAGTCAAAAAATCAAAAAACTGAGTATAGGTAGAAATTTTTCTTGCAAGTGAGCTTTTTTCAAATCCTTGATTAATAAATTTAGATAAATAATCTTCTAATTTTTTTTCATCTATTTTTAAAATACTAAGATTCTTTTTTTTACAAAATTCATTAAGCTGATTTAGATCATTTTTATACGAAAATGCTGTATTTTTTGCCAAACCACGCTCAATAACTATCATTTCAAGAAAATTAGAAATATGATTATTTTCATTCATAATTATAGATCTTTGTAACCCTCTTTAAATGTTGGGAAGTTTAACTTGATTGACAAATCTGTTTTCACCAATGAATTATCGACTCTTTTATTTTCTGAAAAAAAGCTTTCCTTTTTATAATCTAAATTTAGATCATCAAATTTAATTTGCTTGGGTATTATAAGATTATTTTGTTTACACAAATACTCAATTATAACATTTAGATTACAGGGAAAGTCATCAGATACATTGTAAATAATATTTTTAGTAAGATTGCACATAGATAAATTCAAAATATTAACAATATCTCTGACGTGAATTCTTGAAAAAAATTGACCTTCCTTATATATATTTTTTACTAAATTCTTTGTAATTCGTTCCTTAATATTCCTATTGGGTCCATATATTCCAGCTAATCGAAAGATCTTAATTGGCATATTATATTTTGATATTAATTCCAACCATTGTGTTTCAGCTATCAGTCTATTAATACCTTTTTTGGTTGTTGGCTTTGTTTCAGATAATTCATTTACTTGCTTACCCATATGATCACCATAGACATTTGTTGCAGAAAGATAACCAATCCATTCTATATTTTTATTTTTTATAATAATCTCTTTATAATTTTGAATAAAGATATCTCCTAATTCGTTAGGTGGTACTGAAACTAAAATATGAGTAATATCATCCTCTAATAAATAATTACTTACTAAGTTATCGTTTATAAATTTAATATTTTTATTAATTGAGTTTATTTTTTTCTCTTCTCTACTCGAACCAATTATAAGATAATTTTTAGGATCTAAAAATTCTGCCAAATGTGATGCAGTATAGCCATAGCCATAAATTAAAAGTTTTTTCATTCTTGTGTTCATTAATTCAAAGTATATCTTTAATTAACTAATTTAAAAAGGAACATGGTATGATCAATACAATTAAATGGACAAGTACATTTCTAGTTTTAACTGGAATTTTATTAACGAATCTTAATTTATATCCCTTTAATATATTCATTCATGGCTTAGGTGCTGTAGGATGGACATTTGCAGGATATATGAGCTCTGATAAAGCAATAATGACAAATTTTGGATTACAAATTCCAATATTTTTAATTGGGTACGCAAATTTGATTCTCTAGCTCTAGCCATTCATTTTTAACTTCAATATCAGGTTCGCTACTAAAATAAATATTTTTTTGGATCTCAAAATCATGTTTGGTTGATAGCTCGCGCAATGCCCAAACCGCCATTGCTCTAACTAATTCCGAACTATCTTCCAACAATGGAATAATATCTTTAACAAAGTTTTGATTATTTGAATTGCCAACTGCCACCAAAACATTTCTTATGAATCTATCTCTACCAACTCGCTTTATACTTGATCCCGAAAAGTTTTTTCTAAACTCTAAATCGTCTAATACTAAAAAAGATCTTAAAGTAGGTTCTATCAACTCATTCTTTGGAAAGAAATCAGTATCATTAGTTTTTTTTGCATATTTATTCCATGGACAAATAGCGAGGCAGTCATCACAACCATAAATACGGTTTCCAATTTGTTTACGGTACTCTTTGGGTATGTGTGATTTGTGTTCAATAGTTAAATATGAAATACATTTTTTTGCATCAATTTTATAGGGCGCAATAATTGCATTTGTAGGGCAGATATCGATACATTGATTACATGTCCCACAGTGATCACGGCTCTCAGAATTTGCTTTTAATTTTATATCTAAAAAAATTGAAGATAAAAAAAGCCAAGATCCATACTCTTTAGAAACTATATTGGTATGTTTTCCTTGCCATCCAATTCCAGCTTGCATAGCTAAGGGTTTTTCCATTACAGGAGCAGTATCAACAAAGTATTTTATTTGGCACTCATGATTATCCAATATCCATCTTGAAAAAGCTTTTAATTTTTTTTTAATTGATAAATGATAATCTCTACCTCTGGCATATACAGAAATAATTCCTATATCTTTTTTATTTAACAAATCTAATGAATTAGTATTAAAATGATAATTGCTTCCTAAAATAAGTATTGATTTTGCTTCAAGCCAAAGTTTTTTTGGGTCTGATCTATACTCTTTTCTTTTCTCAAGCCAATCCATTTCACCATGATACTTATTTTCTAAAAATTGGTTTAATTCTGTTTCAAGATTTTTTGTCTCAGAGATATCTATTATCGATGCAACATCAAACCCAAAATTTTTGGCTTCTGTTAAAATTAAGGTTTCTCTTTCGATTAAGTCTGAGTGACTTTCTTCTCCCTTGTTTTTTCTATCAAGGGTTCCTTTAGTGAGTGCACTATCTCTTTTGGACATATTTGTATAAAATTTGAAAGTTCAGATTCCCAGTTATCAATAATTTTTTTTGCATGAAGACTGCCTGTTTCATTATAGTGATCAGTGATAAAGTTTTTTAACACATTTTCCCAGTAATTACTCTGTATTCCTTGATAAATAAGAGTTTCTTCGTTTACTCTATATTTAAATTTTTTATCAATGTCGTATATATAGGCAATACCTCCAGTCATACCAGCACCAAAATTATCGCCTGTTTGCCCCAATATAATAACATTTCCACCTGTCATGTACTCACATCCATTTGAACCACACCCTTCTACAACTGCGGTTGCACCAGAATTGCGAACGGCAAATCTTTCACCGGCATGTCCAGAAGCATATAGATAACCACTAGTAGCTCCATACATACAAGTGTTACCAAGAATAGTATTGTCCTTAGGTTTAATTTTGCTATTTCTATCTGGCCTTAAAACTATTTTCCCCCCAGATAGACTTTTTCCAACATAATCATTTGCGTCTCCTTCAACTTTTATTGTTAATCCTTTTACTGCAAATGCTCCTAGAGATTGTCCCGCAGAACCACTAAGGTTTAAAGTTATTTGATCATCGTTTATTTCTGAATCTTTGAATTTATTATAGATAAAAGAAGATAATTTTGATCCAATCGTTCTATCTGTATTCTTGACTGAATAACTTAACTCTATTTTTTGACCAGTATCAAAAAATTTAGAAGCATCTAAAATTATTTTTTCATCAAGTGTTGAGCCAGCATCATTTATTCCTGTATGACTAAAATATTTTACTTCTGGATCTTTTTCTGCTTGTATCAACAGTGAATTTAAATCTAAATCATCTAGATGAGAGGACCCTCTTGAAATTTGTGACAATAAATCAGTTCTTCCAATTATATCTTCTAGTTTTGTAAAGCCAAGTTCAGCAATTATTTCTCTTACTTCTTCAGCAATAAAACTAAAAAGATTCACAACTTTATCTGCAGTTCCAGAAAATCTTTCTCTTAAGTCATCGTCTTGAGTACACACACCAACTGGACATGTATTAGAATGACACTGTCTAACCATAATACATCCCATTGCTATCAACGATGTTGTTCCAAGATTAAATTCTTCAGCGCCCATAAGAGCTGCTATAGCAACATCTCGACCGGTTTTTATGCCACCATCAGTTCTAAGTACAACATTTTGCCTTAAACCATTAAGTGTTAATACTTGATTAACTTCGGTCAGGCCCATTTCCCAAGGTATACCAGCATACTTAATGCTTGTTTGTGGACTTGCTCCCGTTCCACCATTGTGTCCTGAAATTAATATTATATCTGCTTTAGCTTTAGCAACTCCAGCTGCGATAGTTCCAATGCCTGAAGAAGCTACAAGCTTAACACAGACTCTAGCATTGGGATTAATTTGTTTTAGATCAAAAATTAATTGGGCTAAATCCTCAATAGAATAAATATCATGATGAGGTGGTGGTGATATTAATGTAACTCCAATAGTTGAATGTCTGAGTTTGGCAATTTCTGCTGTAACTTTAAATCCTGGTAATTGTCCACCTTCACCAGGCTTTGCCCCTTGAGAAATTTTAATTTCAATTTCTTCACAGTTATTTAAATATTCTGCTGTTACTCCAAATCTTGCTGAAGCAACTTGTTTAACTCTTGAATTAGCATTATCACCATTCTTTCTAGTAATGGATCTTTCAATAGACTCGCCACCTTCACCGCTACAAGACGAGCCTCCAATTCGATTCATTGCAATCGCCAATGTTTCATGAGCTTCTTTTGATAATGATCCATGAGACATGCTTCCACTTCCAAACCTTTTTCTAATTGAAGTAATAGACTCTACATTGTTGATATTTTGTAATTCTTTTTTAGATTTAAAAGCAAGTAAATCCCTAATATTAATAGGTGAAAAATTTTTATGCGCTTCGGAATACGTTTTAAACATATCATAAGAATTTTTACTGACAGCAGCTTGGAGCAAATGGATCAATTTACCATCATATGCATGAGCTTCACCACCATTTCTATATCTATAAATTCCACCAATTGGTAAAGTTGCTACATCTCCAGAAAATGCGTACTTATGTAATTCTTTAATTTTATGTTCTATGCCACTTAATCCAATTCCAGATATTCTACTTTGTACACCAAGGAAATATTCGTTGACCATTGAACGACTTAAACCAACTACTTCAAAATTAAACCCACCTCGATAAGCACTGACGACTGAAATTCCTAGCTTAGCCATTATTTTTAATAACCCTTGATCAACAGCTTTTTTAAACCTAGCTACACACTCTTCATAACTATAATCACCAAACAGGCCTTTACTATGACGCTCTCGAATACACTCTTGCGCTAAGTATGGATTTACCGTCGTAGCTCCAACTCCAATTAAAACAGCAAAATAATGAGTATCCAAACATTCTGCTGATTGAACATGAAGTGAAATAAATGATCTTATTCCTTTTCTTGTTAATGAGCTATGTACTGCTGCGGTAGCTAATATCATTGGCACAGAAACATTGTCACTATCAGCATTCATATCTGTTAGTACAATATGTTGTTTACCACTTAGAACAGCGGCTTCTGCTTCGTCTTGTATTCTTTTAATATTTTCTTTGAGAGCGGTGTCTTTTACTGGAAAGCAACAATCAATTGTGACTGACTCATCTTTTCCAAATTTAAGCATCTTATTGAAAATGCTATTTGTAACTACAGGGCTATCCATTACAAAAACACTTTCTTGATAAGAGTTTGAGTCCAAGACATCTCTCAAATTACCAAAACGAGTTTTTAAACTCATTCGGGACTGCTCTCTAATACTATCTATTGGTGGATTTGTAACTTGGCTAAATTTTTGACGAAAAAAATGTGATAGAGGTCTATACTTATCAGACAGGATCGCAATTGGTGTATCATCACCCATGCTTCCAGTAGATTCTTTTGCCTCATCAACCATTGGATGTAAGATCAATTCAAGTTCTTCCATAGTATAACCAGCAGCAATCTTACGTTGTCTTAAGTTTTGAGAGTTAAATAGTGATGATTCTTTTTTAGAAGTAATTTGCTTATCTATACGAATAATTTTTTTTACCCACTCATGATAAGGATGCTCATTTGCTAATTTGTCTTTTAAATCAAAGTTTTCGTATAATTTTCCTTCTTTTAAATTTACACCAATTATATCTCCAGGCCCTAGTCTACCTTTATAAATTATTTCCTCTTCGTTAACTGGAACCATTCCTGTTTCTGATCCTACAAAAATTAGATTACTATCAGTTATTGTGTACCTCATTGGTCGTAGACCGTTTCTATCCATACCTCCTATTACCCATTCACCATCATATGCTGCAATAGCAGCAGGTCCGTCCCAAGGTTCAATTACAGCATTAGCAAACTCATACATATTCCTGTGACTTTCTGGAATAAGTTTGCTTCGTTTTGACCAAGCTTCTGGCATTAAAAGAGTCTTCGTTAAAGGAGCTGATCTTCCAGCCCTAACAAACATTTCAAAAGCAGCATCTAACGCTGAAGAATCTGAACTTCCACGAACAATAATAGGTTTAATTTGATCGCTATTTTCTCCAAACAATTCTGAAGCAATTCTTGTTTCATGATTTCTCATCCAGTTAGTATTTCCTGAAATCGTATTAATTTCTCCATTATGTGCCAATGTTCTAAAAGGTTGAGCCAGTGCCCAGCTTGGAAAAGTGTTTGTAGAATACCTTTGGTGAAAGATTGAGAACGAAGAGATAAACCTATCATCTTCAAGATCAGGAAAGAAAGTTGATAAATGTTCCGCCAAGAACAATCCTTTGTAAATAACGGTATTGAAGCTTAATGAACAAATATAAAATTCTGATATTTGCAAATTTAAAATTCTTTTCTCTATTTTACGTCTAATTAAAAATAACTCTTTATCGAGATCTTCTTCTTTTGATCGCTCAATATTATTTACAAACATAACCTGTTCAATTTCAGGTCTAGTAGAATTAGCTTTTCTACCTAGAACACTTGTATTTAAAGGCACCTGCCTCCATCCATAAATATAATATCCATGATTGAGTAATTCTGACTCAACAATTGTTCTACATTTTTCTAAGGCACTATAATCATTGCGTGGAAGGAAAATCATCCCTATACCAAGGTCGCCCTCCATAATTTCATGACCAGTCTTTTTAACTTCCTCTTCAAAAAATAATTTTGGAATTTCAACATGGATACCAGCGCCATCGCCTGTTTTTCCATCCGCATCAACTGCACCACGATGCCAAACAGCTTTTAATGCTTCAATTCCACTTATGACTACACGACGATTAGGAATACCATCTATAGAAGCTATAAAACCTACTCCACAAGCATCATGTTCTTGTGATGGATGGTAAAGATTTGCATCCATTAAAGTTTTTTTATTTTTATTGTATCTTTCTAGCCAGCTTGTCATGATACTTTTTTTACACTTTCATTTTTTGCCTGAATAAAGCTATGAATTGATTCTGCCACATCTCTTCCATCTCTAATTCCCCAGACTACTAAAGAAGCTCCTCTTACAATATCCCCAGCGGCAAAAACTCCTTCAATATCAGTCATCATTGATTTAAATTCTGTTTTTAAAGTACCCCATTTACTGACTTTAAGCTCTTCAACGCCAAACATCTTAGGAATATTTTCTGGATCGAAGCCTAATGCTGTTATAACCATATCAGTCTTAATGTTATAATCAGCACCTTCGATTATTTCTGGAACTTGGCGACCAGATGAGTCTGGTTCACTTAATTGCATACGTGAACATAAAACTTCAGAAACATTTTCATTGCCTATAAAATCTTTAGGTGCAGATTTCCATAAAAATTCTACTCCTTCCTCTTCAGCGTTGAGAACTTCTCTTGCTGATCCAGGCATATTTTCCTTATCTCTTCTATACAAACATTTAACTGATTTTGCTTTTTGTCTAATACTTGTTCTAACACAATCCATGGCAGTATCCCCACCCCCTATAACAACTATATTTTTACCTTCAGCATTAAGTTGTCCATTTTCAAATGATGGAACTTCATCCCCTAGTCCTTTTTTATTAGAAGCAATCAAAAAGTCTAAAGCAGGAACAATATTATAAAAATCTTTTTCTATACTAAGTTTTTTTGCTTTATACACACCAGTTGCAATTAAAACTGATTCATGTTTCAATTTTATATCTTCAAAGGATAGATCTTTTCCAATCTCAATATTAAAATTAAATTTTATACCACTATCCTCTAGGTACTTTGTTCGCCTTTGCACAATCTCCTTTTCCAGTTTAAAGCTTGGTATTCCATAAATTAATAATCCACCAGCTCTATCATAACGATCGTAAACTTCGATCTCATATCCTTGTTTTCTTAATTGCTCTGCTGCAGCTAAGCCAGCTGGGCCTGCTCCAATAATTCCAATAGACTCTTTTTTAACTTGATGAGGTAATAATTGAATTGGTTTAATCCAATCATTTTCAAATGCGGTATCAGTTATATATTTTTCTACAGAACCAATAGTTACCGCTCCATGTCCAGATTGTTCAATAACACAATTTCCTTCACACAATCGATCTTGAGGACAAATCCTTCCACAGACTTCAGGCATATTGTTTGTACTAGCTGAAAGATGATAAGCTTCCTCCAAGCGATCCTCTGCCGCCAGTTTTAGCCAATCAGGAATATGATTATGCAAAGGACAATGTACTGTGCAGTATGGAACTCCACATTGCGAACAACGACTAGATTGCTCAACCGCTTTATTCTTTATATAACCTTCATAAATTTCCTTGAATTTTTTCTTCCTAAGCTTTGCATCTTCTTTATCAGGATAAGCTTGGGGTAAGTCTATGAATTTAAGCATTTTTGCCATATTATGTCAGTATCTATTACTTATTTTTTTAATAATTAAATTTAATATGATAACATCTCATAATTATATTATTAAAACAAGTCAGTATTATTGACATAGTTTTAATATATTTATATAAAATCTTCTAAAATTAGGTAAAAAAGTAATAATATAAAAAAATATATGCCAGTATTACCAATTATAATTTTAGGAATCATTCAAGGAATCACCGAATTTCTTCCAATTAGCTCCTCTGCCCATCTTATTATAGCTCCGTATTTATTTAATTTTGAGAATCAAGGCTTAGTTATTGATGTTTGTCTTCACATTGGAACCCTTTTAGCCGTTATTTTTTACTTTAAAAAAGAAGTTTTTGATTCTTTTATGGCCATCCCAAAACTCTTTAGCTCAGATAGTAATCAAGAAACTAGGAATTTAAAAAATCTTATTATAGCTACTATTCCAATTGTGTTTGTTGGTGGATTGATATTTTTATTAGACTTAACTTATCTTTTAAGAAATTTTCAAGTAATAGGCCTTGCAACTATTTTTTTTGGAATACTATTATATTTTGCAGACATAAAGAGTAATAAAATCAATACTACAAATAAACCTAATGAATTATCTAAAATAAGTTTTAAAAAAGTTTTTATCATAGGTTGCTCACAAATATTAGCAATTATACCTGGCACAAGTAGGGCTGGAATAATTTACACCACAAGTAGATTCTATAAAGTCTCTAGGGTTGAAGCAGCTAAATTTTCAATGCTGCTATCCATACCAACAATTTTAATATCTTCATTTATTCCATTGATTGAGATTATTGATAAAAA
>JADHQX010000040.1 GCA_016777745.1 Candidatus Pelagibacterales bacterium | reverse complement strand
ATGATACTGACTTTGGATTAGGAGCAGGAGTATTTACTAAAGATTTGAAAAAAGCATCATGGACTGCAAGTAAATTAGAGTCAGGACAAGTTTATGTTAATAAATGGTTTGCTGGTAATCACGCAACTCCATTTGGTGGTTACAAACAATCAGGCTATAGCAGGGAAAAAGGTGTAGACGCTCTAAAATCTTATTTACAAGTAAAAAACGTTGGTATTTCTCTTGATTAATTAAGAATTAATTTATTTAAATTTATCGATAATTTTTTTTTCCCACTCTGAATTAACTTTATTTAAATTATTCGACCAATACTCATGATCAATAAATATATGTTCATTAAAATTTATATCTGATGTTGGGATAAAATCATATATTTTTACATTACTATCTTTATAGTGTGAATCATGATTTTTTAATATTGATAAAGAAGATTTTCGCCAAGGTGAATATGGTATTTCTTTAGAGAAGTTTGATGAAATATCAGTCGCAGTAATAGATTTTATAAAATCTAAAGACAAATTTTTATATTTTGAATGATTATTAACGGCAAAAAATTCATAATCTAAAATCTGATCATTCCATACTTGTTGAATTGGAAAATTATTTTTAATTTCTAACTCAAAAAATCTGTTACTCCAACCAGTAGACATAACAACTTTTTGTTGTTTAAGAAGCTCTAAAGGCTCAGAACCTAAAGACCAAAAAATGCAACCTCCATTGGGATCAGTGCAAAGTTTGTCAATCTTTATAATTGCTCTTTGAATCGCATTTTTTTGGCCATTTAAAACCTTATAAACTGCTTTATTTTTTACTCCATCAGCTATCAGTGCAAACTCAATATTTCTTTTTGGACTAATATGTATTCCTCTTTTTCCAGGAAATTTTTTTGTATCAAAAAAATCTTTAGCATTATTTGGAAGTTGATTAATATTGTTAAGATTAAAAGCATAATTCCATGAAAAAATTAAATTTCCTATTAAACATTTATTTAGTGTTGAAGTAATATAATCATTATCTGGTAAAGTACCATCAGGTGCTTGTAGAATATCTTTATTTATGTCAAAAGCAAATAAATCACCATTTTCACAACTTTTTTGAATATTATTATAAGTTATAGCGTCATCTATCAAAAGATCAAAAATATCAATACCATTATTAGTCATACTATTTGAGTTAAAGATGTTTATAATTTCTTCAAGATTTTTTTCTTTCCAATTAAGCCAGATTAATTTTTTGTTAAATATTTCCGAATATAATTTGCCATAAATTTTATCCTGAACATTCTGGTATTCGCCACCCCACGATATAATTTTAATATCAGCATTAAGGCTGTTTGAGAAAAAAATTAAGAAAAGAAAAAAAATATTATATTTTAATACCTTTAACATATCCTATATAAATTATATGAGTAGAAATATAAAAAATATGAATTTATTAAAGAAAAATAACATTATTGTGTATATTTTGATTTTAATTATATTTATTAAATTTGCAGAAGCAAATACAATTTTTTCACCTAACGAAATTCCAAATATTGATTATGTGCCTTTAAATGAAGAGGTTTTAGATATAGAAAATTTCAATAAAATTGAGGTTCTGCAAGATAATCGATTTTTCATTTTATATGCTTATGATGATTTTAAATTACAAAAAAACATAAAATGTAATAAGGTAAATCTAAATAATATAAAACAAAAAATTGACGAAATAATTTTAGAATTAAATAAATATAAGTTAAGTTTTTTTAAAGATATTAATTTTAATTATCTAGTTCTTTGTAATAACTTATATATAAATAATTTTTTAACCGCAGGTATACCCAACAATAATGTTTCTACATTAATTTTTGATATTTCTGTTGATTTTGAAAAAATTAGCAGATCATTACATCATGAGATTTTTCATATGATCAAAGCAGATGGTGATTATAAAACGTTTAATGATGAATACAGTAAAATTAATAATTCAAATCATAAATATGTTGATTGCTCTATGTGTTCAAATAAATTTAACACAATTTTTCGAAATGATATTGATGGGTTTGTTAGTGAGTACGGTTCATCAACATTAGAAGAAGATCAAGCAGAAATATTTGCGGCATGGATGACATTAAGTAATTTTGATAAATTTTTTGAAAACAATGTAAGAGTTTTAAATAAACAAAAAATTTTAAAAAAAAAATTTTTCAAGTTTTTAAATTATAAAAATGACTAGACTAAAAAGTACATTATCTGATAAGTTATTAGCAGGTTTCCTTTTTTCAATTATCATATTAAGTGGTTTTTTTTATTTAAAGATAAGCAACAAATGTAATGGAATTGGTGAATTTGATAAGAACAGTCTTTCTGTTATAAAAAAATATGCAATTATTGAAATTGATTGTGGTGAAATAATAATTGAAATTAATGAAGATCTATCACCAAATAATACTAAAAGATTTCTAGAGTTAATTAATAGCAAAGAATACAATAATACTTTTTTTTACAAAGTAATAAGAAATAAATATTTAGAAGTTGGTGACCTTATTTATGGAAAAGAAAATAATTTAGATTATTTGAAAATTGGTACTGGAGGATCAAAATACATAAATTTAGACTCTGAGTTAAATAGTGATTTTAATTTTTCTAAGGGATCTGTTGGAATGGTAAGAAGAGGTAAGTTCGATACAGAAAATTCACAATTTTTTATACTTATTGATGATGATTTTTCATTTAATTTTCAGTACACACCAATTGGAAGGGTAATCAGTGATCTTAATTTACTAAAAACAATAAAGTATGGAGAAAACTCAAATTATGTTCTTCGGCCAGATAAAATAAATGATACATATGTAATTAACTAAAACGAGTTGGTTTTATTGAGTCCAAAGTATTGTTAAGTGTTTTTTTTTGTAAAATATCTATAATTATATCCGCTGAAATTGCACCAAGTGTTAGTCCAAGATGCTGATGACCAAAATTATACAATATATTTTTATTTTTTTTGGAGCATCCAATTACTGGCAAAGAATCAGGCAAAGTGGGTCTATGCCCTAACCAAATACTCTCTGGATCTTCTGTAAAATTAAAAGTTTCAAAAGTATTTTTTTTTATCCAATTTACACGTGAGTTATTTATTTTTTTATTATTTAAACCAATTTCAACCGTTCCAGCAACTCTAAGTCCTTCTTCCATTGGAGTGAAATAAATTCCTTGATTACTTATAGCTATTGGTCTCTTAATTTGATTTTTTTGTTCAGGGAACATTAAATGATAACCTCTCTCTGAAATCAAAGGGAAATTATCTCCAACAGCTGTAGCTAAATATTTAGTGTATGTACCTGTACAAATAATTACTTTATCATAAATATATTTCTTTTCCTTACAAAATAAATTAACTTTGTTTTCTTCACTAACAATATTATCAATTTTTCTTTTAATAAAACTTCCATCCAAATTTTTAAAATCATTAAATATCTTCAAAATATATTTTAAGGGATTTATGGTAAATTGTGATTTTTCAAATAATAAGCCTTTAAAGTATTTTTTTTTTAGATTTGGCTCCAAATGATTAATTTCACTAGTTCCTATATATTTAAAATTTATTCCATAATCTTTACGTTTATCAATATTTTTTTTATCTATTAGAAAATCATATTCTTTTTCATATAAATATAAAGTTTCGTTATTATTAATTAGTTCCTTCAGATGAACATCCTCGAATATTTTTTTATTACTTATTTCAGATTTCTTTAATAAATAACTGAGTGTTTTAATAATGTTATCAATTCTTTCTGCACTACAATATTTTAGAAATTTTAATAACCACGGCATTATGAATAGTACACTTCTGTACTGTATAGATAAAGGTGACTTGTTTGAAAAAATTAAATAAGGAAGATTTCTATAAATATCAGTTGTATTAATAGGAATTATTCCATAATTAGCAAAAGTTCCAGCATTGCCATATGAAGTTAGACTCCCAGGGTTAAATTCATCAAATAGGGTAACTTTATATTTGTTTTTTTGAAGCTTATAAGCAGTATTTACTCCAATTATTCCCGCGCCAATTACAGCAATATTTTTAATGTGAGCAGAGTTGCTCATTATCTGACTTGAATACCCCTCAACCTTTCTGATCGTCTTCTTAATAATTCCATTAAAACTAAAATAATCACTGAACCTATTATTAAACATGTTGCAACGGCGAGAATAGTAGGACTTAATTGTTCTCTCAAACCTGTCCACATCTGTATGGGAACAGTTGTTTGTCCAGGGCCAGCTATAAATAATACAACTACAACCTCATCAAAAGATGTAACAAATGCAAACAATGCTCCTGAAATTACGCCAGGTGTTATTAATGGAAGTATTATTTTAAAAAATGTATTTGAAGGTGTGCTGCCAAGACTTGAAGCGGCTCTTGTAAGACTATGATCAAATCCAATTAAAGTTGCGGTAACTGTTATCACAACAAATGGGGTACCTAAAATAATATGTGCTATTATTATGCCAACGAAGGAAGAAGATAGTCCAACTTTTGCTAAGAAAAAGAATAAGGCTGAGCCAGATATTATTAAAGGAACGATCATTGGTGATATTAAAATACTCATGATTAATGCTTTATATGGCATATATTTTGAGCTTAACCCTAATGCCGCAAGAGTACCTAATAGAGTTGCTCCAATTGTTGCAAAAAGAGCAATAATTAAGCTATTCCTAAATGCTAATCCCCAAGGATTTTTTGTTCCATAAACCATATCTTCATACCACCTCAAAGAGAAAGCTTCTGGTTTAAGAGCAAGCATATCATCAGAAAAGAAAATATATTGCTCTGCATTAAAAGAAAGAGGAAAAATTACAAAAAGCGGAGCTATTAAAAAAAAGAAGACAGAAGCGCAAATAAGTAAATAAACGTAATGCCAAAGTTTATATCTTAGCTCTGTATGTTTTTGAATTGCCATTTTTATCCTAATTTAATGTTATCAACACCTAATATTTTATTGTAGAGCCAATATAAAATCAAAACTGAAAGAAGAAGTATAGCCCCCATTGCAGATGCCATAGACCAATCAAGAGTTTCTTTCATATGATAAGCAATCCTATTACTAATTAATGTTCCACTTGGCCCTCCTACCAGAGCAGGAGTGATGTAATAACCGATAGATAAAATAAAAACTAATAATGAACCAGCTCCAATTCCTGGGAATGTTAATGGAAAATAAATTTTTCTAAAAGAATGAAAAGGAGTTCCACCCAAAGAGCTACCCGCTCTCATAAGAGAAGGAGGTATTGTCTTCATAACACTGAATAGTGGCAAAACCATAAAAGGTAAAAGAATTTGAGTCATTGCCACAAATGTTCCTGTCATATTATACATTAGTTCTAATCTAGACTTATCATCAACTAGTTTTAAAAATACAAGAATATCATTTAACACTCCCTGTTGCTGAAGAAGAATCATCCAACTTGAAGTTCTTACAAGAAGTGAAGTCCAAAATGGTAAGAGTACACATATCATTAAAAGATTAGAATATCTTAAAGGTAAAGTTGAAAGTAAATGTGCTATTGGATAAGCTAGAATTAAACAAGAGATTGTAACACCCAATGCTACATAAAAAGTTCTTAACCACAATGTTCTGTGTATTCGTCTTTTTTCAGGTTTTTGAATTATTTCTCCTTTAAAATTTTGCTCAAGATCAAATGAGTTTAAATATTTATTAATAGAGTATCTTGGCATAGCCACCTTCATTGCTTGCCAGTATTCAATCTCACCCCATTTTTTATTAATATCAATAAATTGTTCTTTATAGTTTTCATCTTCAAAGTTTTTTAATTTTCGTCTTGTTTTATTAATTAAACTTTTAAAGCCATTTTTTGCATAATTTAATCTCGTAGAAACTTTTCCTGATTGTTTTATTTTATGAGCTTCATTTAAATCTATATAAAAAGTTTTATATATTTCCTCTGAAGGGATTTCATCTCCATCCCATTGATCTAAGATTTTTGATGTTTGAGGCAATAAATCTGAAAGTAATGTGTTATCAACACTTCTTGTAAACAAATTTAGTATTGGCCAAATATACGCTACTATTAAAAAAAGAAGAAGTGGCAAAACAAGCAAAAAAGCCTTTGTTTTATTCCTTTTCTCAACTCTCTTGAGACTTATCTCTAGAGGAACTCCGTCAGTTGTTAAAATTTTTTCCATTTAAAAAAAAATGGGCGAAATTAAATTTCACCCATTAAATAAATTATAAAGATGATTTAAAAGCTTCCCAAGCTTCACCAACTTCTATTTCATTATCAGCCCAATATTCAGGGTTCATAAGAATATAGTTTTTTGTATTTTCTGGTGCAGTTGGCATTTGAGGTAACATTACAGTTTTACCATCCTTAAACCAAGGCTCATTTGCCTCAATAATATCAAGTGAAGATATTCTAAAAGGAGCATATGCGATGTACTTTGCACTTCCTGCTAAACCTTCAGTACCAGTAAAGTATCTCAGAGCTTCCATAGCTTCTTCTTGGTTAGGTTGTCCTGCGATCAAGCCAAAGTATTCATAATCTAATATCTGACCATCCCATACTTGAGTTATTGTAGTACCTTCATTAACAATTGCATTGAAAAAACGTCCATTCCAACCAGTAGACATCACAACTTCACCACTTGCTAATAATTCTGATGGCTGAGTTCCAGCTGACCAGAATACACATCCACCATTAGGATCTGTACATAAAGTTTCTATTTTAGAAATTGCTCTGTCAAGACCACCTGTTTGGTTTTCTAATACATTATAAACAGCGTTTGCACTTACACCATCAGCAACTAAAGCTATTTCTAGATTTGACATAGCGCTTGTGTAAATTGATCTCTTACCAGGAAACTTTTCAGTATCATAGAAATCAGCTATTGTAGTTGGCATTGTATCTGATCCAGGAAAAGCATTTGGGTTATATGCATAATTCCATGAATATAAAATATTACCTACTGCACAATCACTTGGCATAGGTGCAAAGAAATCTTCACTTGCAGGTGTACCATCCGGAGCTGCAGGAAAATCTTTGTCAAAATCAAATTCAACTAATAATCCTTCATCGCATCCAACAATCGTGTCTTTTGCGAATAAATCAACAATGTTCCAAGTAACATTTCCAGCTTCTACCTGAGTTCTAACCTCACTTAGACCACCTGAATAATCAATCCAGTTAATCTTAACTCCTGATTTTTCTTGATACGGGTCTCCATATCCTAGTTTTTGACTTTCAGTATAAGCCCCTCCCCAAGAAACAACATTAACTTCAGCTGTTGCTAATGGAGCAAAAAAAATCGAAACTAATGCTGCTAAAAGCACTTTTTTCATAAATCCTCCTAATTATATTAAATATAAGGAACTTTTAACATGTTAGAGCATATAAACAAATTAAAAAATTAATGTATTTTCGTTGAATTTAAAACTTTTTTTATAGCTACGGCTATTGTATTAAGTCTAAAGCTCTACAATCTTCAGAATTCCAACCTACCTTAATTTTCGTTTCATTATTTAGTGAAAATGAGTTGTTGGCGTTAGGGACTTTTAAGATAAAATCATCATGATTTAATAGATTTACACGTAATCTTGTATGATCACCATGATAAATTATTTCCTTAATAGTTGCATCAAAAACATTTCTAATGTCTGCTTGAGGATTAATAATTACTCTCTCAGGTCGAAGGGATAAACTTGTTTTATGACCAACTTCATTAACGGTAACAGGTTTAGCACAAATTATTTCACCACTAAGTGTTTTTACATTACATTCATTTGGATTGCTTTCAACTATTTCACCATTAATAGTATTATTTTCTCCAATAAATTTAGCAACAAAAGAATTATTAGGTCTTTCATATAATTCATCAGGACTAGATAATTGTTGAATATAACCGTCATTAAACACTGCTATTCTATTTGACATAGTTAATGCTTCTCCTTGATCGTGAGTGACATACACAACTGTTACACCCAGATTCTCATGAATATGCTTTAACTCATATTGCATACTTTCTCGTAAATTTTTATCTAAAGCACCTAAAGGCTCATCCATTAAGACTAATTTAGGCTCGAAAACTAGTGCTCGTGCAACTGCAACTCTTTGCTGCTGTCCCCCAGATAATTGATTTGGCATTCTATTCTCAAAAGTTGTTAACGAAACCATTGATAAAGCTTTATTTATTTTTTTTTTAATCTCTTCATTTGACATTTTTCTAACCCTCAAAGGAAATGCTAAATTTTCAAAGACAGTCATATGCGGAAAAAGAGCATAATTTTGAAACACCATACCGATACCTCTTTTATGAGGAGTGATACTGCTTATTGGTTTTGAGTCTAAATATATTTCGCCACTTGTTGGATTTTCAAAACCTGCCAACATCATTAAGGTTGTTGTTTTACCCGATCCAGAAGGACCTAAAAGCGTTAAAAATTCACCTTCAGAAATATTTAAGTTTAAATTCTTAACTACCAGCTCTTTACCATCATAGCTCTTGTCAATTTTATCAAATTTGAGAAATGATTTATTTGTTTCTGTATCCATGTTTTTAGTATTTTTTTCCAATTGTGGTGTAAATACCTGTCGTAACAGCATTAGTCAAAAAAAAACTGATATAAATTGATATAATATGAATATTTTAGGAATAGGATTTGCTTTAGCTGCAGGAGTATTTTTTGGTATTATTGGACCAGTTACAAAAACAGCCTATAATCTCGGTGCTGGAGTTGGTTTGGCAATTTTCCTGCGATATATTGTTGCTCTTTTAATTGTCGCCCCACTAATACCTTATCAAAAAAATTTAATAAAAACTTATAAAGAAAATTTTACTAACTTCCTTCTAATCACAATCGCCTCAATAATGCTTACAACTGGATTACTCATATCAGTAACTTACATAAATGTGAGCTTAACAATTATTATTTTTTGCACCTATCCTATAATTGTTTTAACAATATCAATATTCATCACAAAAGAAAAAATTAAAAATATAATTAAATTTTTATTTGTAACTACTTTTTTTGGACTTTTTCTTGCCTTAAGTCCTTCATCAGAAAGTCTTAAATTTCAAGGTATAATATTTGCTTTAATTGCTTCTTTAGGCGCATCAATAATGATTGTGACCAATCAAACAATGTCAAAAAAAAATATTTCACCTATTCAAATTAATATCTTTATTAATTTTTTTAATACAATTTTCTTTTTTGTAATTTTAAGTATATTTTTTAAAATTAATATTGATGTAAGCCTTAGTGCTTTTTTAATTTTGCTAATACCTTCTTGCTCTTATGCAATTGCATTGTTTCTTCAGTTATTAGCAATTCCAAGAATAGGACAAACAAATACAGCCTTATTTTTATATTTAGAACCCATTACAGGAATATTTGGAGCTGTTTTGATTCTCAATGAACAGCTTTCAACTATACAGTTATTGGGTGCGGCTATTGTTTTGGTTAGTCTTGCAGCTTCAACTTTTGTAACAAGGAAAATTTAAAAATGATTTTTCATAAAATTTAGCCAGTTACTGCCTGCTATTTTATGTGCAGTTTTTTCATTGATACCATTTAAAATCATCCCTTTTAAAAAAGCTGAAATGTCTTCAGGTTTAGAATACCATGTTAATGATTTAGGCCAACTTGCATTTTTAT
>JADHQX010000039.1 GCA_016777745.1 Candidatus Pelagibacterales bacterium | reverse complement strand
CGATGGTGCACAATTTTCGCTATCAGCAGAATTACTGCGCGTTGAATCACCATCGGCTGAGGTGCAAGGTCATGGCGCTGGTCAGAAAACCACACCAGCGGGAAAACAAGATATCCTGATTAGCAGCATTGAACCGGTTGGCAATTATGCAATCCGTCTTGGGTTTAGCGACGGGCATAATACTGGCTTATTCAGCTGGAGCCTGCTTTATGATTATGCGCTTCGCCAAGATCAGTTGATGGCTGATTATCTGGCGCGTCTTGCCAGTGATGGTGCGCGGCGCAACTAGATATCATAATTTGGGCGCTTTTATGTGGGCACCATTATGCTGGTAATCGCCCTTCAAGAAGATTGGCACGCGCTAGGTGACCACCCATCGCGCTTTTCTGAAAAAATGATTTTACCGGACTGGCATTGATCAGCCCCATTCCAGCGCCGGTGACTTTGGCAATGACTGGTTGAAATGACATAAGCTGGTTCAGCCCGCTTGTCATGGCTGTCATGGCGATGACTTCGAGTTTGCGTCCAGCAAGATAATCAGTTTCAACCGACCGGTGACTGGCACCAAGTCCCCGCGCGGCGGCGCGGGCGAGGCAATCGGCAAGTACCGCAGCATCACCTAGCGCCAGATTATATCCTTGACCGGCAAGCGGATGGATCGCATGGCTGGTATCGCCCGCCAGAACCAGATGTGAGCTGGTCATTTTGCGGCTTATTGCTGGCTTTAAGGGCCAGCCAAGGCGTGGCCCGTCAAGCCGCAACCCACCAAGCGTTTTGCCAAAAGCGGTTAATAACACATTGGCAAAATCAGCTTCATCAAGCGCCAGAAATTGATCGGCCTCGGCCTTTGGTAGCGTCCAAACAAGCGAAGCCCGAAACGGGCCATGCGGCATCAGCGCCAATGGTCCGCCTGGCAAAAACCGCTGATAGGCAGTATTGGCATGATCGCGTTCAAGCGTCAGATTGGCGACAATAGCGGTTTGCCGATGTGGTTCAGCCAAGCTGCGGATACCGGCAAAATCGCGCAATTTTCCTTTTGCGCCATCACAGGCAACAACCAGCTGGCACGTTAAATCCGGCCGGTTGGCAAATTGCAATTGGGCAAGATCACCTGTTCTGCCAAAGCTTGTTACCTCGGCGTCGGTGATATGGGCAATTGGCCGCGTTGCCATCACCATATAGAGGGCATCAAGAAGCCGATCATTGGCCACAACATAGGCCATTGGCTGGTCAGCATCATGCCAATCAAGGCTGAATTCGGATCGTTGACGCCGCGCGAGCCCGCCTTGGCGTGGTGCGCCATTGGCAATTTTGATGCGGGTGATCGGGGTTGCCATATCGCCAACAAGTGGCCAAATGTTAAGCGTCTCAAGCATGGTTTTGCCAGCGGCGTGAATGGTGGTGGTGCGATGATCACCACTTGGGGTTTTGCTGGCGCTTGATTCGGAATTTGGTGATTCGGTGTGGGCTGTTTTAATATCGACTGATTTGGGCCGTGCTGGGGCGCGGTCAACAAGCGCAATAGCTGGTGCTGCGGCCGATCCATAGCCGCCATAAGACAGCGCCAATGCCATCATCACCCCGGTCAGCCCACCGCCAACAACAATCACTTCATAATGTGTCTGCTCGGTCATTTGCTACCATCCGTCTTTGCCGTAAAATGGCGATCCATCACTTGTTTGGCAAGCTGATCCAGATCACCCTGATCAAAAAAATAGGCGGCCATGCCAGCCCGCTTTCCAGCCTCAACATCGCTATCACGATCCCCAATCATCACCGAGGTTCCAAGGTCAATCTGCCATTTTTGTGCAATATCAAACAGCAATCCTGGTTCGGGTTTGCGGCAACGACATGCCACAGCCATTGCTGGATCAGGCGATTGCGGATGATGGGGACAAAAGGCAATATCGGTAATGGCACCGCCAGCCTTTTTGGCAGCATTAATCAGATGACGATTGAATTTATGCATATCGTCTTCGGTAAAGATGCCGCGTCCAATGCCGCCTTGATTGGTCACAATAAAAACTGGCAATCCAGCCTGATAAAACCGATTTAATGCCGCCACCGCACCGGTGATCCAGGCAAATTTTTCAATCTCGAAAATATAGCCATCATCATGGATCAGCGTATTGTCGCGATCAAGAAAAATGGCTGGCTTTTGCGACATTAGGGCGTGATCCTTTTTACGACGAGATGGTGCTTTGGCACCAGATTACCAATCACAATTAATCTGGTTGATATTAGTTTACTGAAATTGGTCCATTTTGCTAGTGAGTAACATCATCGCAGCCATTGCCCCGGCGCAAGGCATGCGCTACCAATGAGGGCAAAGTAACCAATTGACGGGCCAAGCCGTTCTTTATGATTCGGTAGAAAAAATCCATGAAACTTAATCCAGCGCATGCCGTTTTTGACCAAAATATGTTTGTCCAGCTTCGTGAGCTTCTTGAATCGATAACGCCGCCAGCAAATCTGAGCGTTCTTGATATGTCGATTGGCGAGCCACAACAACCGCCAGCCACTTTATTGATCAACAGTGTGGCGCGTCATAATGACCAATGGCAATTCTATCCAAAGGCAACGGGAGGCCCGCGTTTCACCACAGCGATTGAAGGCTATATTGCGCGGCGTTGGCCCGAGGCCGCAGGTCTTGCCGATGCGAGCCAAATCATTCCAGTTCCCGGAACACGCGAACCACTGCATTTGCTTGGCCATTTGGTAACGGCAAGCAAGCTCAATGCCGCCGCGCTTGTGACCAATCCTTTTTATCATGCATGGCGCGCCGGTGCGCTTGCCAGTGGTGGGGAAACGATCTGGCTGAATAGTGGTGCTAATCAGAATTTTCTTCCCAATCTCCATGCGATTGCGTCTGCTGATCTTGACCGCGCCAGCATTCTTTATCTTTGCAGCCCGACAAATCCACAAGGCAGCGTTATGGATATGGTTTATCTGGTCGATGTAATCCGGCTCGCCCGCAAACATGATTTTTTGCTGGTGATGGATGAATGCTATGCCGATATTTGGCGAGGCAGTCCGCCAACAGGTCTGATGCAGGCCGCCGCCTTGGTTGCAAAGCAAGACGGCATCACTGGTGATGCAGATCCTCTGGCAAATTTGGTGGTGTTGAATTCGCTGTCAAAACGGTCGGGTGCGGCCGGTCTTCGAGCAGGCTTCATGATTGGTGACAGGCAGGTTGTGGCGCAATATTTGAAACTTGTTGGCAATGGCGGGTCATTGGTGCCAACGCCTCTTTTGGCGGTCGCTGCTGATCTTTATGATGATGAGGAACATGTTTCGGCCATTCGTGCCTATTATGATGCAAATTTTGCTCTTGTTGAGAAACATCTCGGCATAACCGCACCGCAAGGCGGCTTTTTCCTGTGGCTTAAGGTTGATGATGATATTGAATTTGTCAAAAGGCTGATGGCCGAACAGGCGATAAAGGCTGTTCCCGGATCTTTTATGGGTCTGGAAACCGAAGATGGCAATCCGGGTTCTGGCTATGTCAGATTGGCGCTTGTTCATGATGCTGAAAGCACTGATGAGGCGCTTTCACGGGTGGCAAAAATTTATAAAAGCCAACAATGATAATGCCTTTGATCAAAAACAACGCTCGCGGCAACGCCTAGATTGCCACGCAGATTTACCCTATAAGGAATGTCATGGCCGATAGTGACGACAAGAAACCCATTTTTTCCATTGCGATGATGCAGTTTTTGCAAAACCGGTTAATGGAAATCTTTGGTATTGTGCTTTTTGTGATGTCAGGCTTGTTGCTGATTGCGCTAATTACCGCTGGTAAAAATGACCCGTCCTTTAATCAGATTTCAGCGGTGCCTGTGGCCAATTGGTTTGGGCCGGTTGGTGCTAATATTTCGGCGGGGCTTTATGCGGCAATCGGCCTTGCCTCATTTTTCCTGGCTTTGGTGCCTTTGTTTTGGGGTTTGTCCTATTTCCGGAAACAGTCAGTGCCGTGGGTACGGTTTCGGATCATTGTTTTGCCGCTAAGTTTGTTCTTTCTGGCTGGTGGTCTGTTTGCGCTTGATGGTGGTGGCGTTAGCGATAATGGTGGGGCGGCAGGCGCTGTGATCATTGGAATTATCATGCGGGTTATGCAGCCAATACCACCCTTCATGGGGCTAGAGACGATTCATTATGTTGGCGGTGCGGCGCTGTTTTTTGGCTTGCTATCATGGCTTTGGGTGGTGGCAATTTCGCCCCAGCAATGGCTAAAACTATCTGGCAAGGCCAGTAAAGTCGGACTTTTGTTAAGAGGTGTTGTTGGCCTTGGCCAAAAGGTTGTTGGTTTGCTCAATAATGTGCAGCAGCGAGTTGTGGCAAAACCGCCACGCAAAGCAAAACCATCAAGACAACGCCAAGAACCGGTCCTTGTTGCTAATGCGGCTAGTCATGTAGCTGACCAAAATGCCAACCAGGCGGTTTGTGGCAAAGCGCGGGCACCGCGCGCCACCAAAAAGAATGCCAAACAGGAAATGTTTGATTTTGGCAATAGTTCAGGATTCCAATTGCCACCTGCCCGCTTGTTGAACCCACCAGCAAAAACACAATCAGGCCCGTCAAGATCGATTCTTGAAGATCACGCGCGCCAGCTAGAAAATGTCTTATCGGACTTTAGCGTCAATGGTACGATTGCCGATGTGCGCTATGGGCCGGTTGTCACCCGCTATGATTTGAACCCCGCGCCTGGCACCAAATCGCAACGTGTGATTTCGCTTGCCGATGATATCGCCCGTTCAATGAGCGCCATTTCGGTTCGGGTTGCTGTGGTGCCTGGCCAAAACGTGATTGGCATTGAATTGCCAAATGAAGACCGGCAGGTCGTTATGCTTCGCGATATTCTTGACCATGACAGTTGGGCCAGTGATAGTTCAAGCCTGCCAATGGCACTTGGCAAGGATATTGCCGGTGCGCCAGTGGTGGTCGATCTAGCCAAATTTCCGCATCTTCTGGTTGCGGGTACCACCGGTTCAGGCAAATCAGTTGGCATCAATGCGATGATTCTGTCGCTTCTTTACCGGCATACGCCTGAAACCTGCCGGATGATCATGATTGATCCAAAAATGCTGGAACTATCGGTTTATGATGGCATTCCACATCTTTTAAGTCCGGTTGTGACCGATCCGTCGAAGGCAGTTACAGCATTGAAATGGGCGGTTCGCGAAATGGAAAACCGCTATCGCAATATGGCCAAGATGGGGGTTCGTAATATTGGCGGTTATAATGATCGTCTTGCCGAAGCGCGGTCCAAGGGCGAAGTTTTGACAAGACGCGTTCAAACCGGCTTTGATCCGGAAACTGGCAAACCGATCCATGAAGAAGAAATTCTTGATTTGGCGCCGCTTCCATTCATTGTGGTGTTGATTGATGAAGTGGCCGATCTGATGCTTGTTGCGGGCAAGGAAATCGAAGGCGCTGTTCAGCGTTTGGCGCAAATGGCAAGGGCGGCGGGAATCCATGTCATCATGGCAACCCAGCGCCCATCAGTCGATGTTATCACCGGCACAATCAAGGCAAATTTCCCAACAAGAATAAGCTTTCAAGTCACGTCGCGTATCGACAGCCGAACAATCCTTGGCGAACAGGGTGCCGAGCAGCTTCTTGGTCGGGGTGATATGCTGTTTATGGAAGGTGGTGGCAGGGTTATTCGAGTGCATGGCCCCTTTGTCGACGATGGCGAGGTTGAAGCTGTTGCCAATTTCCTGCGTCAGCAAGGTGAGCCTGAATATGATGACCGTGTTGTTGAAGAGGTGGAAATTGGCGGAGATGGCGCTAATGACGGGGCGATGCCAAGCAATGGTGGCAGCCTGTATGAACAGGCGGTGGCGTTGGTCGTTCGTGAACAAAAGGCATCAACAAGTTTTGTTCAGCGACACTTGAAAATTGGCTATAACCGGGCTGCAACGATCATTGAAGAAATGGAAAGCAACGGCATTATTTCGGCGGCTAATCATGTTGGTAAACGTGATGTGCTGATAATGGATAACGAAAATGGTGGCCTTTAATGCCAATCATCAAAATGCGGCAAAACTGGCCATCACGGATAGTGGCACTGATAATGACTAAAGGGCGGACTATGGGTTTTGTGTCAGGAGCGATGTTCCTTGTCAGCTTGCCCATCATGCTGGTCTCGATGTCATCGATGGCCAATGATGATGTAACGCGGGCGGAAACGTGGTTTAACAAGATCAGAACGATTTCAGCTGATTTTGTGCAGGTTGCGTCAGATGGCACAAGCGCCGAAGGCAAATTGGCATTTAGCCGCCCGTCACGCATGAAAATTACCTATGGCAAAGGCGATGAATTGCAGTTGATCACCAGCAATGTCTGGCTTCATGTTGATCGTCCAGATGAACGTCTGCTGACAAGCTATCCAATTTCTGAAACCCCACTTTCGCTTATTCTGGCGAATAAGGTCTCGCTTCGGCCTGATGGATATGAAACGCGTGTTTTGCCGACAATTGCTGGCATTGTGCGGATTCAAATTGGTAAAGATGATGGTGAAGGCGCTGGCCGTTTGACCCTTGAATTTTCTGAAAAACCATTTCAATTTCGGCGCTGGATTGTTCTTGATGTGGCTGGCATTGAAACCAGTGTGACATTGCAAAATATCGTTTATGACCAGCCCATTGCCAATGAGGTATTTCGCCTTCCAGAATATTCTGATGGGAATTAACTGTCCTTTGCCTGCGGTCGGAACGGCAGTGATCAAACCGCCCCTTTGATGAGCCATTAGAAATGACAACCGTAACTCGGAATATGAACTTAATGAGACTGTGTTTTCAGTCTATCAATCTGTAAATAAGACAATTCTCAAATGGTATCATATTTGCAACTCAAAGTTCCAAATTGATTTATAATAATCAAAGGTAATCTGATTATTTACTTATGCCGGGAAAATTTTAATGACACAAAAACCCAATTTGCGACAGCCGGTCCCTGGTATGATAGCGCCTGTGGAACAAAAAGTTCTGGAAAACTTAACTGCGAGACTAGAACTCAAAGGAGACGACTGCCTAGTCGAGTTTGGGAGTTTTCTTGGAAAAAGCACCGCCAGTATATGTTATGGATTAGCAAAGAACACTCGTGTAAATAATAGTACTAAATTTTTTGCCTATGACAGTTTTAGATGCCACTCCAAGGGCTCTTTCCTGCCCCATTTGTTAAAACACTGCAAACAGGCAAATGTTGAACATCTACTCGAAATCACCGGAGACTATTTTAATTTTTTCCCTGTATTTGAGTATTATTTGGCTGAATTCATTGATAGCAACTTACTCATCCCTCGTCGGTTAGAATTAATTGAGAGCTTCCCAAGTAAGTCAAATATTGCATTTATGCACATTGACAGCCCAAAAATGTATTCTGATTTCAAACCCATATTGTTTAGATTTTTTCCTAAATTGAACAAAGGAAGTTATATAATATTTCAAGACTTTTTCTATCATTGGTCATCATCTTTAATAGCAATCATTTGGGCCTTGGTCTCTAGGGATATAATCACACCCATTCAAGCCGCTTCTACATCACTTGTTTGCGAGGTAAAGCAGAGGCCAAATAAAAACGAAATTAGAGATTTGGACTGGGCAATGAAAGACGACAATTTCCAACTTCAGAAATTGAATTTAGCCATAGAAACATTCTCAGCCATTGAATTTGATCAAAAGTCTATCTTTTTTCCTCGTTTAATTCTAGCGAGGGCGCAGTTCTTATGTGAGAGAGGTTTCCACAGCGAAGCCGCAGAGACAATTGGGAGATACAGACGGGAAAACGTCCAAGTTTCACAAGATTTCCTCTCCAGCTTGGAAGAGCTTATTTCATTTAATTTTTCAATTGAAAAGGCTTATCGACTGGATCACGGACAGTTCAGCGAACTGGAGCAAGATTTAGAGTAACTGGGCAATCCCTTTAGGCGTTTTTCATGGCGATGCGATTTGGGATGTCAAAATCAGATTTTTTAAAGACGTTGCCAAGAAAGCTGAAAAAGTCCAGTTTCATCAATCGCAAAAATCAGTCATAGCAGGAATGGCTCATTGGTGATTGAAATGCGATGCAGCGGACATCGTGAGTTAATTTGGGAATTGTTGCATCCTGACTGGATTGGACACGTCAAAATTGAAAGCCCTGAGGGTTTACAAAAAGAGTATTTAGGACAGTTGGAATGGGCAAAATTAGCGGTAAACAGTGGGAACTTAAATTTTAGATGAAAATTGCGACTTGGAATATTAACTCAGTTAGATTGCGATTACAGTTAGTTATAGACTTTATTGAAGAAAACGATATCGACGTGTTGTGTCTTCAAGAGACCAAAACCCAAGATATGCATTTTCCAGCTGAAGCGTTTACTGCAGCAGGCTGGCCGCATCAGGCTATTCGTGGCGAAAAAAGCTATAATGGTGTTGCGATTATTGCGCGCCAGCCCCTGGCCAAAATCGACCATATGGAATGGGCAGGCAAATCCGATTGCCGCCATATCTGGGCGATGACCACCGATGGTATTGGCATTCATAATTTTTATGTTCCGGCAGGCGGTGATGTTCCGGATATTGAGGCAAATCCGAAATTTGCCCATAAGCTGCAATTCCTTGACGAGATGACAAGCTATTTCAGCGCAAATCAGCCAACGGCCGAAATTCTGGTTGGTGATTTGAACATCGCACCATTAGCAACTGATGTTTGGTCATCGAAACAATTATTGAAAATCATCAGCCATACGCCGGTGGAAACCGATGGGTTAAAACGGCTGATTACCGATGGTGGATGGCATGATGCAGTTCGTGCCTATTTTGGTGATGAGCAGAAATTATATTCTTGGTGGTCCTATCGTGCGCGCGATTGGGCGGCCAGTGATCGTGGCCGCCGTTTGGATCATATCTGGGTTAGCCATGATCTTGCTGATAAGGTGGCTAATGCGGAAATTTACCGAGATTGGCGCGGCAGTTACAAGCCATCAGATCATGTGCCGATCAGCCTAACTCTCTAACCTGCGATTATCACCATGCCGACCCCCTTTCGCGATGGGAAAAAACCGGCTATATGCTTTGCTATGACAGCTTTTTTAAAGATGCATGGCCTTGGCAATGATTTCATTGTTCTTGATGCGCGCGATCTGGCAAATGGCATTCCCGATGTGATCGGGGCTGCTGAGGCAACCCGTCTCGCCGATCGTCATTTTGGCATTGGTTGTGATCAGATATTGGTTATCCGCGCTTCAACCAAGGCTGATATTTTCATGCAGATTCTCAATAGCGATGGCAGTGACGCTGCCGCTTGCGGCAATGGCACAAGATGCGTTGCCGATCTTGTGATGCGCGATCTTGGATTATCAAGGCTGTCGATCGAGACGGGTGCTGGCATTTTGCAAAGCTGGCGCGTGGCCGAAGATGCCGATCATATCGCGATTGATATGGGGCCGGCGCGGCTTGCATGGGACGAGGTGCCTTTAGCAAGCCCTGCCGATACGGCGGCGGTTGATCTTGGCGCGTTGGCGCCGGTGACGGCAATTTGCCATTCAATGGGCAATCCGCATGCGGTGCTATTTGTTGATGATGCCGAGGCGATTGACCTTGCGCATATCGGACCGCAGCTTGAGCATCATCCACTATTTCCCGATCGGGCGAATATTTCTTTTGTGACCAAGGTTGGACCAGACCAGTTTCGCATGCGCGTATGGGAACGTGGTGGTGGCATTACCTTTGCCTGTGGGTCTGGGGCATGTGCTGTTGGGGTTGCGGTGAAGCGATCAGGGCGCGGTGCGCGGCGCAATGAAATCATCATGGATGGCGGCAGTGTGTTTATCGACTGGCAGGATGATGGCACATCAGGCGGGCGGGTGATTAT
>JADHQX010000038.1 GCA_016777745.1 Candidatus Pelagibacterales bacterium | reverse complement strand
CGGAAAAATGCAGCCGCAAGGTCTCGGCCAATTGATCAGCAGTCGAAAAATGGATAAAGCCATCCTTCAGATCAATTTCCGCGCCGGTAAACCGGCCTATTTTTTCCGCCGAATCCCATAAATCAGCATCACAAATTTTATAAATATTGCCCATCTCATTCCTCAAAATATCAAAGCAAATCTGGTTATTGGACTGCCTATCAAGCCCTAAACATCATTTTGGCAAAAAGCAATCCTCTCGCGAATGCCCTGCCCCATCTTGACGGCGCGACCCAATATCACCATCTTCTTATTCAATGAGTGAGAACCAAACCGAATCACAGCCGCTTGAACGGCTAACCATTTGGCCGCACCGGTCGCTTTCGCCAAAGGGATTCGCGATTGTGATTGGGGTTCTTGCCGGATTACTGTTTACCATTGGTTTGGGGTTTTTTCTGGCAGGCGCTTGGCCGGTTATTGGGTTTCTAGGGCTGGAGCTTCTTGTTGTCTGGGGCGCGTTCAAGCTGAATTACCGCGCCGCCAAGGTTCGTGAAACCATTGAAACAACGACCGAAACCCTAACAGTCGAACATAAAGATCAACATGGTAATGCCGCCATATCCAAATATCCGGTTGGCTGGCTTCGTGTTCAATTAAGCCCGCCAGTCGCCCCCGCACCGGCAGCGCGTTATCATCAGCGCGTGATCCTATCCAGCCATGGCGTCGAAACTGAGATTGGCGCCTTTCTGCATCCAATCGAAAAAGCCAAATTACAACGCGAAATCGACGGCATGCTCAGCCGATCCAGATTGGCGCGGGACTCGGCTTAACACACTGTTATTGCTTTGCCCCTTGCAATGCCTGCCAAACCCGGTGCGGCGTTGCTGGCATTTCAAATGCCCGCACGCCAGCCGATGCCATCGCATCAACAACAGCATTCATTGTCGCTGCAAGCGCGCCAACCGTTCCCGCCTCGCCAACACCTTTGGCACCAAGCGGATTAATCTTTGTTGGCACGGCAATGGTCGAAACTCTGAAATTCGGAAAATCAGCCGCGATTGGCATCTGATAATCCATGAATGAGCCGCTGATCAATTGACCGGTTTCATCAAATTTTAAAATCTCGCCAAGGGCTTGGCCAATGCCTTGAGCGATCCCGCCATGCATCTGGCCTTCGACAAGATCGGCGTTCAGCACGGTTCCCACATCTTCAACAACGACATAATCGGCAAAACTGACCTTGCCGGTTGCCGGATCAATTTCGATCTCACAAATATGGCAGCCATTCGGGTAAGTTACATCAGGGGGCAGAAATTCGCCAAGAACTGACAAGCCTCCAGTGGCATTACTATGCGCCGCGATGTCGGTCCAATTCATGGGCTTTAGCGTCGTATTCGACGGGTTGCTAAACAGGCCGGCGTCAAACGCGACATGATCAATTTCACATCCCAAAACCCCGGCGGCAATGGATTTGCCAGCCGCCACAAATTCATTCAAAGCAACGTGAACCGCCGCCCCGCCAATCACAGTTGCAGCCGATCCACCACTACCCCGTCCAGATGGAAGGAGGTCAGTATCGCCCTGTTGATAAATGATGTCATCCATATCGACACCAAGACGGCTTGACGCCATTCGCGCCAAGGCAGTTTCATGCCCTTGCCCAACCGACATTAATCCGGGTGTAATCACAATTTGACCATCTGGACGAACGGTAATCCGCGCAATGTCTTTTCGCACCTGTTTTAACGGCCCACCAGCCACCTCGATTGGATTGGCGATGCCAATTCCACGAAGCAAACCGCGTGATTCAGAGTCCTTTCGCCGGTCTGCAAACCCTGCGTAATCGGCATTTTTCGCGGCTGCAGCAACGATTCTTGGAAAATCACCACAATCATACAAAAATGTCAGTGCGGTCTGATATGGCATCGCATCAGGCGACACTAGATTTTGCTGGCGAAGTGCCAGCGCATCACGGCCAGTTTCGCGTGCTGCCTGATCAATTAGCCGTTCAATAACATAGGTGGCTTCAGGCCGTCCAAAACCGCGATAGGGCGATGTTTGCATTGTATTGGTGAAGAAAAACGACATTTGGGTTGCAATGGCGGGGGTTTTATATTGTCCGGCAACGCCGCCCATATTATTCAGCAATCCCTTGGTACGGCGTGACAGATAGGCACCTGCATCAATATGGGCATCGACCCAAAGGGCGGTGAAATTACCATCTTTATCAAGGCCAAGCGAGGCCGTGCCGCTTACCGCGCGGGCATGTTCGTCACTGAGAAAGGATTCACCCCTATCTGCCGCCCAGAAAACGGGCCTTTGCAAGCGACGTGCAGCCCAAACAACAAGCGCATCCTCACGATAAAGCGCACCTTTCATACCAAATGATCCACCAACATCGGGCGAAATGACCCGCACTTCATCAGTGCTGATGCCAAATAGCTGGGCAAGCTCGCCATGAAGCTGATAGGGGCTTTGCGCACTTGTCGTTACGCAGGATTTCCCATTTTCGTCAATAAAGCCGATTGAGTTTCGCATTTCCATTGTGCAGGCGGTGATTTTCGAAATATCAAATTCGAAATGGCTGACATGGGCTGATGTTGCGAGGATGGCATCAACCTCATCACGGTCACCCTGCCGATGCAATGACGCAATATTGTCAGTGGTACCCGGCCAAACCAGCGGCCCACTCAGCATATTCTCAACCGACAGCGCAACGTCATCAGCCGCCTCAATCTGCACATCAACCAATTCAGCCGCATCAGCCGCCGCCTGACGTGACGTCGCAATGATCATGACCACCGGTTCGCCAAGATGCCGGATTTCTGCCCCGCTTAGTAATGGGCGCGGGCTATCCACCGTTACGCCGCCATCTTCACGAACGGGCCCACCTGTCCATACCATGTTTGCAACACCATCAGCTGCCGCCTCAGCTGCGGTCAAAACCGCCACAACACCGGCCGCAGCCTTGGCCGCACTGCAATCGAGGCTGGTAATCACGCCAGCGGCAACAGGGCTTCTGAAAAAAACGGCGTGAAGTGCATTTTGGGGAATAATATCTGCGGTAAACTGGCCATGGCCAGATACAAAACGGATATCTTCAACACGCCCTTTTAAGGCGGGGCCGGTCTGATCATTCATAAAAAACTCGTACATAACAAAACAAGGTGAGAACGGAAAAATCCGTTTATTCTTAGCCCTCATAGTGACAGCTAAATCATAAATTTGGCAACCAGCAATTATTGCGAAAAGACATGAATAAATCAGTTTGAAACGCAAAATCAGGAAATTTTTGAATAAGTGTTCAACGCGGCTTCAAATTCATGATATGGGATTACTTTTGATATCTGTTCCAGCCTAGGCGTTGCAATCAATGGAAATTTCCGGCCTTATGTCGCTTGGTCTGTTTTTGGGCATGACACATGCTATGGATGCAGATCATATTGCCGCCGTTTCAGCCATGTGGAACTGTCAGGGCGGCAAGCATGGATTAATGCGGCGGGGGCTTTACTGGGGCGCTGGTCATGGTATTGCGCTTTTTTTGGCACTTTGCGCGGTTCTGTTGTCAACTGGGCAGGCTTTAAGCGAACAGAAGCAGGCCTTGCTGGAACTAAGTGCCAGTTTGCTGATTCTATATCTTGGCGTGCAATTGATCTGGCAGATGTATCGTCGCCGTATCCATATTCATATCCATGAACATGATGGCAAACACCATTTGCATATGCAAGGCCATTTGAATGATCACCCTAAACCTAACGCAACCATACCGCATGATGAATTGGCGCCTCGGTAGGTATGGGATTACTTACAATTGTTGTTGCTATGCCGTTGTCGCTTGCCGGCACGCGAGGCGCTGTTTTTGGCAATCTGTTTTCGGCGATAACAGCTTGTCTCTACCTGTGGACTGGTGGCACAATTGCCGTTCAATGCCTTGCAAAGCTGGGCGTCTATTAAACGTCGTTCCGTCAGTCAATCATCATCCGGAGTAGCCAGATAATGTCACAATCAGAAAACACACCCGGGAAACCAGAATTCAAACAGCTCTGGCCAACACAATTCATGTCGCTAAGCCTTCCTGGCCACGACACGGCAAATCCGGTTCTAGCTGATCATTTGTTGGAACAGAACATCGCCCGTGACGATATGACGGTTGATTATATTTCCGACAATCTATTCATGACCGACCATCCGGCCGTGATCTGGCTTCGGCAATGTTGTGATCGCGCGGTTCTAGATTACGCGCGTCATGCCGGTATTGATTATGACCTTGAATGGATTTTGCAAGGCTGGGCCAATGTGAATATGCGCGGCGATTATCACAATCTGCATAACCACCCTCATTCATGGCTGTCTGGTACCTATTATGTTTCAGTGCCCGATCAAAGCGATGCCGATACATTTCGGTCAGATTTGAATCCAAGTGCCATTAGCTTTTTCGACCCACGCCCACAGGCCAATATGAATTCAATCCGTAATGATGGACAGGTCGATGCCGAACATCGGCTTTTGCCAAATAATGGTGATTTATTCTTATGGCCAGCCTTTTTGCATCATCTGGTTCATCCGAACATGGCGGAAATGCCGCGCATTTCGATATCTTTTAATGTCGTTTTGAAATGGAAAAACGACTATATTCCGCGATAAATTGGCCTAGGCGGGCATGAAAGCCCTATTCCGGCAGGTTCCAGCGATCAAGCGCTTTGTTGTCGGAATCACGCGCATCAACCCAGTTTGCGCCATCAGGCCCGTCTTCCAATTTCCAGAATGGTGCTTTGGTTTTTAGAAAATCCATAATGAAATTGGCACCGTCAAACGCCGCCCCACGATGCGCCGAGGAACAGCCGACAAAAACGATGTTTTCGGTTGGCGACATCCGGCCAACACGATGAATAACTGTTACCTTTTCCAAGGGCCAGCGTGATTTTGCCTGATCAATGATCATTTCAATTTCAGATTCGGTCATGCCCGGATAATGTTCAAGCGTCATTGCGTTCAGCCCACCACCATTTGGTAGATCGCGGACGGTTCCGGTAAAGGTGACAATTGCCCCAGCATCACGCGATTTCAGCTGTTCATGCTCAAGCGCAATATCAAAATCATCTTCGGTTATTTTTACGCTCATTTTATCCCTCACCTAATGACCGGCCTATAAGCCACGTTCATGAAATGGCAGAAAATTCAACATCAAGCCCTTGTCGACACCAGCATTTTCAAGCGGAATTTCAACAAGACCATCAGCGCCAGTCAATGATGAAATCACCCCTGCTCCTTTACGGCCATGAAGTTGTAGAGCCTGCCCGTCACCTTCATCAACAAGAACAACTCGCAAAAATTCAGCACGACCCGGTTTTTTGCGATGCGTAAATCCGGCAGGAACGCCAATCTTTAAAATCGGCTGGACAATGCCACCCAAAAGACGCCTCAAAACCGGATTGATCAATAAGCGCGTGCAAACAAAAGCCGCGACCGGATTTCCGGGAAGGCAAAAAATAAGCTGTTTTTCACGCCGCCCCACTGCCATTGGGCGTCCGGGTTTCATTGCCAAACGCCAAAATGCACAGCTTGCTCCAATTTGGCGCATGGCCTGCTGGCTATGATCCTCAATACCGTCTGATGCACCGCCTGACGAAATGACAACATCAGCCATCTGCAAAGCCTGTTCATACGCATCGGCAAGCGCATCCAGCCGATCAGGAACGATACCGCAATCACTCACCTCAATCTGGTTGCTTTGCAACATGGCTTTTAACATTGGGCGGTTCGCGTCGAAAATTTGTCCATGCGCAGTGTCAGAACCAGCGGCCACAACCTCATCGCCGGTTGACATAACGGCAACGCGAAGGCGGCGGGCAACTTCTATTTGTGCTGTTCCAGATGCGGCAAGCTGGCCAACCAACGCTGGCGTAATCACCTGCCCCTTGGCGATAACAATCTCGCTTTTCGCCAGATTTTCACCTGGCGCGCGCATGTTGCTTGACTTTGATAATTTCGCCGCAATCACCACTGAATCGCCGGTACGGCTGCAATCTTCATGCATGGCAACGCAATCAACACCAGATGGCATAACCGCGCCTGTATAGATTTCAATGGCTTCGCCAGCGCCGATCACCCCATCAAAAGGATGACCCGCCCGCGCCACACCAATAATTTTAAACGGTTTATCGGGTGCTGCGGCCAGTTCTGCCGAATCAACACCATAACCATCGACTGCAGCATTATGCGTTCGAGGCAAATCAATCAAGCTGGTAATGGTTTCAGCGGCAATCCGGCCACATGCATCATCAAGTGCCAGGATTTCGGTCGCCGAAATCGCATCAATACTGGCAAGCAATTGGCTTCGTGCCAGATCAATGGGAATAGGGGCCGTCCGTTGGTTGGACATGGCCCTAGCTCGCCTCTTTCAACTTTGTTTGCACCAGAATAAAAGCCGCAATTCCGGCAACATCTTCAAGGTCGAAAAACGGTAATGGACATTCCGGAATTAACTCATCACTTGCCAAGGCAATCACTAGATCATCATTTAGGTAAAGCTGTGATTTGCCAATTGATGGCCGGTGAACTTCGATTTTTTCAATAGGATAGCTTTTAAAGCCTTCAACAAGAACCAGATCAGCCGGTGCCAATTGGTCAAGCAAAACGGATAGATCAGGCTCGCCTTTCTCGCCATGTTCAATGAAATGGGCCGACCGATAGGCCGATGACACTAGAACCTGCCGCGATCCCGCCTCGCGATGACGATAGCTATCTTTTCCCGGATGATCAGCATCAAAATGATGATGCGCATGTTTAATCGTGGCGACGTCAACCCCGCTAGCGCTGATATACGAAATGATTTTTTCAACAAGCGTGGTTTTGCCTGAACCAGACCAGCCCGCAAACCCGAATATGGCGCCATGCCGACCGGGACGGATAAGACGCGCCTCAGTCATTGCCTAGCCTCCGGTTACATTCATATGCCGTGCAACTGCCGCATTTGGCGCGCGCCGACTAATGACAAAATCATGCCCTTTTGGTTTACGACCAATGGCTTCGATAATGGCATCGCGCAACCCGTTTTCGCCATCACTACGAAGCGCTTTGGCAAGATCAGCATTATCATCCTGACCAAGACACATATAAAGCTGGCCAGTACAAGTCACCCGAACACGGTTGCATGATTCACAAAAATTATGTGTCAACGGCGTGATAAAGCCAAGACGGCGACCGGTTTCTTCAACCGTCACATAGCGCGCCGGCCCAGGGGTTTGGAAATTATTATCGGTCAGGGTGAAACGTTTTGACAATTTGGCACGCACTTGTGACAGCGGCAGATATTGATCAACACGGTTTTCATTGCCGATATCACCCATTGGCATAACCTCAATGATGGTCATGTCAAACCCTTGATCACCAGCCCATGCCACCATATTGCCAAGATCAAATTCATTGACGCCTTTTAGAGCAACCGCGTTTAGTTTGATCGCAAGTCCGGCACGTTTTGCCGCTTCCAGACCTTCAAGGACATTATCAAGGTCGCCCCAACGGGTAATTTCACGAAACCGATCCGGATCAAGCGTATCAATTGAAATATTCAGCCGCTTAACGCCAGCATCAACAAGTTCATCCGCCATTTTATGCAATTGACTGCCATTTGTGGTGATGGTCAGCTCGTCAAGGTTGCCTGCCTTGACCTCGCTACCAAGATTGCGGATCAGATGCATGATATTGCGGCGCACCAAAGGTTCACCGCCGGTTAACCGAATTTTGCGTGTACCAAGAGCCATAAAATTGCGGCAAACCTGTTCCAACTCTTCCAACGACAATAATTCGGCTTTTGGCAAAAAGGTCATATGTTCAGCCATGCAATAGACACAGCGAAAATCGCAACGATCGGTAACTGACACACGGATATAATCAACCGTCCGGCCAAATGGGTCGATAAGGGTTTTCGGGGGCACTACATTTTCCATAATTCAACTATAACCTTTGTTCCCAAAGCCGATCATCAATCGGCTGTTAATTGCCGCATCAGTCAGAAGCCAGTTACTATAGAGAGACTTGACCAATGACGCTAGTCAGACCCGACAAGAATTTTGCGGCTAGAACTGAACCCCTGCCTTTAATTGCAATGCCAAACTTTGCTGGATGAGCGGCACTGAAATGGCAAAATTCACACCAGCATCTATATCGGCTTCTTTGGTAAAAATTCCATCAATCAAACCGACTAACCGGCCTTGTGGATCAACCAGGGCACCACCGGACATTCCCGGATTTACTGCGGCATCGGTCTGGATAAAATCTTCGATTTCATTAAACCCTATATTGGAACGCCGCACCGCAGATACAATACCGCAGGTCATTCCTGTGCCAAGACCAAAGCTGTTGCCAAGCGCGCAAACATGGCTCCCAATCAAGGGCTCATCTTGCCGAATTGCAATGCCGCTGCCGATCAGTTCGGTTCGTAGAATGGCAATGTCACGTTTTGCGTCAATTGCATGAATCATCGCCGTGGCAATATTTCCAGAAAAATCAATAATTTCAATCGACTTGGCAGCATTCACAACATGGGCAGCGGTGATGATAAAGATCGATTCTTTCGCGCCATCAATGCTGAAATAAATACCACTTCCAGCTGGTGCTGTTCCTTTTGGTGCGCCAAACCCCGGACGGTCATATCCTGGCCAAACCGGATTCACCACCACAACAGATTTTTGGGCTTGCGCCCAGGTTTGCACACCATGATCTGCCTTGGCAGCATTGCCAAACAGGCCTAGGATAACAGCGGTCAGGGCAAAGATAACCTGCCGTTGAAATTTTGCATCTATCAGGTGATTCACCATCGAGGTTCCCATCAAACGATCAAAGCCAAAAAAACATTTATCGCCGCGTTTCAAGATTGGCAATTTTTGCATGATCCATCTTGTTGTCGGTTCTATTGCCGCCAGCCTGTTGATGATTGCCCCTGTTCAAAATGTCGCAGCAAACCAACCATCCAAACAGCATAGCTTTGCACAATTTTGCCGCGATTTGCAGGCAAAAGATGATTACACCGCGAATCCGAGAGAAATTGACGAATTTGCCACCAAATTTGCCACCAAAAACCAATGGCGCTTTGATCGTCATCAGCTTGGTCAGCGTGGCCCTGCCACCCGCCTGCAATTCACCTTTCAAACCGATCAGAAAATGACGGCAAAGCTGTGGACTGTTTTCATATCGGGCAGGTTGCGCGCAATGCGCGGCGAGATTTTGCAAGACGAAACACCCCTTTCACTATCCGTTTTTACCCGCGATTGTATGATGATCGAAACACGGCAAATCAGCTATCTTGATGATGGTCGCATGCAATATGTGACAGTCAAAAGACATGACCAACCGGCTGATAAGATATGGATTAACCCACCGTCAATACGGCCAAAAGCCCTCGCTAAATCAAAACCGAATCAGCAACTTCGGATTGGGCATATTGATTCAGGAATCGATTATCGACGGCCAGCATTGCAGCAATATCTGATCTATGACCAGGCCGGCGCTCTTCTCGCTCGTGATATGTGGGATGGCGATAATCTGCCTTTTGATGCCAGCCTTAGAAAAAGCCCCTTTTACCCCCAAAGCCACGGAAGTTATGTTGTTGATATTCTGCATCAATCTGGGGTTGGGTTTCAGATTTTGCCACTGCGCTATCCACGCCCTAATATGGCATTGATGGGTGATGCGGTGGATTGGTTGGCGGCACAAAATGCCAGCATTGTAATGATGCCGCTCGGTAGTCAGTCACCCGATGATTGGACTTATTTTTTCGCAGCAGCCAAACGTCACCCCGAAATTCTGTTTATCATTTCAGCGGGAAATAATGGTGTTAATCTTGGTGAATTGCCCATTTATCCGGCTGTAAATGCGCTGGAAAATGCCATCACCGTCACTTCGACCATGCCCGATGGCAGGCTTGCTAATGGATCAAATTTCGGCACAGCGGTCGATATTGGCCTGCCAGCTGAAAATCTGCTGGCAACAGGTGCCGG
>JADHQX010000037.1 GCA_016777745.1 Candidatus Pelagibacterales bacterium | reverse complement strand
CCACTTCCTTGGACACAGCATTGGTTGAGTTCGTCAGGGTTACAAGTGGCTCCACAAGAAACTGAAGTAGAGTCATATATCATTGGCGGTATCAAACAAGATGTAGATAAGGATTCACTGAAAGGATTCAGTTTATGATTGAAATCTATGGCAAGCCGGCTTGTCCGAGTTGCACAAAAGCAAAGACCTGGTGCGAAGCTAGAGGATATAAGTTTAAGTACTATACATTAGATGCTGACTTTACTCGAGACGAACTATTTGAACAGTTCCCAACAGCAAGAACATTTCCACAAATTAGAATTGGAGAAAATAAAGTTGGCGGGTATGAAGGTATGCTAGATTATATCGAATCAACTGGATACAACGGCACAGGACACACAATATAATGTTAATTGAAACACCATATAAAAACGGAGATACTGTATCTCTAAAACTAAGTTCGGGCGAAGAAATTGTAGCTCGACTTGAATCAGAAGATGATAACCACTATACATTAAGAAAACCAATGGTGCTTATTGCACAAGAAAAAGGTTTAGGTTTAGCACCGTATATGTTTAGTGTAAACCCAGATAACAAGTTTATGATGCGAACAGCATCTGTGTCTTGTGTATCAAAAACACAAGACGAAATAAGCAAACAATATGTTGCAACAACCTCAGGTATTGCAATATAATGAGTGTGGCCATCCATAGAGATACTGACGGAAGAGCTTGCGGTGCAACTACAACTGTTACAGGACAGTCAAATGTATATGCAAATAATTTGTTAGTCTCTGTAGATGGAGACCCAAACACACACGGCGGCGGCGAACTTATTGCCGCAAATAACAAAGTTTATATTAATAATAAACTTGTTGTCAACAATACACCTGAAAATGCAAATCCAGATAATCTATGTGTGCCACTAGGTGGTGCTCATTGTGCTCCTGTTACAGCAGGCGGATCTGGAAATGTCTTTGTAGGTGATTAAAAGGTTGACAAACTGAAAAAAATTTCGTATAATAATTAAATAAAGGAGAATAACATGAACGTACATGAAGAAATAGTACAAGCGTATCAAAACTATCTTGCAGAACATGCAACATTTGAAGAAAAAGGCGTTAAAGCTGCAGCAACTAGAGCTAGAAAAGCACTAGGTGATCTAGGTAAACTTACCAAAGAACGCAGAAAAGAAGTACAAGACAAAAAGAACGCAATGTAATTAATAGATCACGGTGTGATGATGGTCAAAAGTATATGGAAATATTGGTGCAAGGCTATGGGTAGTAGTGCATACAATGATGATAAAAAAGATGACCATATACATTTGATTATTAGAACACCGTGGTTTGTATTACATATAGTGACTTGCCTAATGATTATAGCAGGCAATGGTAGGACTTTAGGATTCTGGTAAATGATGTGGATGGATTATACAATTGAACAAGTTGGAGAACACTTTACTGTTCGAGGTGATTGGCCTGGTGAAGTTATGGGATTAAGAAAAGATGGCACATACAAAGGTAGTCATCTTTATAAGCCCGGAGATGTTTTTGTTGTACAACCAAACGGTCTACTCAAAAAAACAGATGACCTCTATGCTCTAATGATGAAATATGAACAAAGCAAATTAAATACAGAAAAAGGTTGACAACAACCTTAAAAGACTGTATAAATATAACTGTAACGTTGAAACAATTTGACGACTGGACAGGACCCGGGGGCGGTACCCGGCAGCTCCACCATAATAAGTTTTGAGGTAATAATGGACGAAGTACTACTTTGGCAATTTAGAAAATTTTGCGTTGAATATATTTGCATAAACAATTATTCACCGCGACATGCAAGACTTATTATGATGGGGCTGAAATAGGATCGACTGACTGGATAGAAGAGTGGAGTTACCCGGATCTAAGCACGGTTATCGCGAAGAAAATTGATAATTGCAAACGCAAATTTCAAACCTGAAGCGTTTACATCTATAGACATGTCTATGGATAGTGAGCTACTTGCAGCCTAGGCTGTAAACTTCGCGGTATGGTTCCACCGGGCAACAGGACGGGCCACTTAATTCACTTTGCAGTTAACTGTAAAGCGTAGGGGATAAATAATTTCGCTGGGGAACAAGTCCTTAGCGTTTTTTTATATCGATATAAAAAGAAAAATAAAAGGAAACTAATCTAAAATGAAAAAAACTTTACTAACGGTTGCTATTGCGACTATGTTGAGTTCGACTGCTTTTGCAGAAGATTTCGACAACACTGCGATTAAGATGACCGCAGTTACTGATGACTATTCAATTAGCATCAATTCACCAAAAACAGGTGCAACTGAGTTTGCAGTAGCTGGCAAAGTGTCATCACTAGATGCTACAGTAAAATGGAAACGTAACGGCGCTGTAGACGACTTTGCTTTAAAACTAGGCACAGAAATGGATGTTCCAGCAACTCCGTTATATGCAGGTGCATCAGCAGAATTTAGCTTTGGTGATAGCTTTACAGCAGACACACGTACAATGGACCTTTCACCGTATGTAGGTGTAACACACACCATGGGCAAACTAACGCCATTTGCAGAACTAGGTTATGCATGGCAGTCAACTCAAAATGATATTGTAGACTTTGATCGCAACTCTTCATATGTTGAAGTAGGCGCATCGTATGCTTTATCAGAAGCAGTTAGTGCAAAATTAACTGTTACAGAAGCACGTGACATCAATTTTAAAAACCCAGGCGATAGAAACGCTGAAGTAGGTTTAACGTTTAAGTTCTAAAGCAGTCTTAGGACTAAATTAAAAAGGCTCCTTAGGGGGCCTTTTTTTATGGCTAAAAATCAATAAATACTAGTATAACAGGAGAAGTGTAAATGGCCGAAAAAGAAGATAACACAGGTAAGTTAGAAATTGCAGTACGTATACTAGGAAACGAATTAGTAGCACTTAAAATGGTAGTAGATGATTTTAAGATGAAGTGGTTGGTATACGGTGTTATTACTATTGTAGCATTAGGTTGGGCCGCAAGTAGTTTTGGTCCTGCGTTATTTGAAATGGTCGGCGACAATGTTCAGTAAACAGTGCAAGTTACACCTAGCATCGGTTGACCAAAAACCGTTAGAGCATATGAAGACAGCACTAAAGACAGCAGTTAAGTTACAACTGTTAGTGCCTGCTTTGATAATACATAGTGTAGCGCCAAGGTGCTTTACTAATACAGCAACAAATGTCATGAAAGACCTATTGAAAGATAGAGATGACTGATGTGGCAAAGATTTCGCAAATGGTTGAACATAGACCATATTGTGGATCTAGCTGTCGATCTGTTCTTAATACTGTTTGACGTATTAAGTTCACCTATCCTAATCGTGATGAGATTAGCACGTTGGGTAATAGGCACTTATTTGTTAGACGGGTTTAAGAACAAAATAAAAAAAGTAGCACATTGGGCAGAGGGCAGGCATATATTACTACAAATTTTAGTATGGGCACTTATAATATGTGTAGGAGTAATTATTCTAACATTAATGTGGCTCTTTGGAACAGCCTTTGGAGAGTTTGTAATGGAAGAATGGGGTGACCAAGCACTAAACTTGGATGAATAATAGAGGGAAAACAAATGTACGAATACAAATGTAAAATATTAAGAGTAGTAGACGGAGACACCGTTGATGTGGATATTGATCTAGGCTTTGGAGTGTGGATGCACAAAGAACGTGTTCGCATGATGGGTATTGACACACCAGAATCAAGAACTCGTGATAAAGTGGAGAAAGCCTTTGGAATCGCAAGCAAAGACAGACTTAAAGAACTACTACCGATTGGGTCGATCCAAGTACTTAAAACAGAAATCGATCGAAGCGGAGAAGACAAAAAAGGAAAGTTCGGACGTATTCTCGGAGACTTCCTCGTTGATGACAACAGAAGATGCACTGATATACTTGTCGAAGAGGGACATGCTGTAGCATACTTTGGTGGTTCAAAAGACGATGTTGATGCACAGCACATGGCAAATAGAACAAGATTGCTTGAAAACGGTACTATGAGCAAAGCAGTTTATGACGCCGCAGTCGAAGAAATGAAATAGTTACCAAAATAGGTTGACTTTTGCGCCTAGGCGTGCTATATTATACAAATAATAGGCAACACGAGGCACAAAATATGACAATGCAAATGGTAGGTCCATACTTAACGACCACAAGATACAACAGTAAAAAGAAGAAGCCGAACGCTAAACAACTCAAGGCACAGGCTGAACATGACAAATGGCTACGCAAGAAAGGTGTTCATCCTGATCAACTTGCGGCTAAGAAACACAAAGATGTTTCTATTAATTCAATTCCAGATTATAGAGAAGGTGCTAGAGCTTTGCCTACTAGCGATGTTATCTGCGGACACGGAACACAAAAACAGCAGATGGTCTACAGCGGCGAACGTAAATTAGTAGGTATTGCCATGATGCACAAATCAAATCTTGTGCCAGTATTTGCTGATGCAGATGACAAAAGCGGTTCGAAGCAAGCTACAGAGATAGCACAAATGCGTAGGAACTAAACTACCCACTAAATGTAGTACCAAATCAATCTAAATAAACTATGAGGTATATTATGAAGACAGCTATTTTAGCAGCCATGATACTTACAGCGACTACCGCGTTCGGATCATCGGCATCTACTTTTCAAAATCCGCAAATTGAAGAATTGTACACAGAACAAAACAGACCAGAACTGTATTGTCTAGCACAAAATATTTACTTTGAATCAAAATCAGAACCATTAGCAGGGCAGTATGCCGTTGCTGATGTAGTTCTTAATCGTGTGAACGATTCACGTTATCCCGACACAATTTGTAAAGTTGTTAGAGAAGGTCCAATTAAAGAAAGTTGGAAGACCCGACAACACGCAGACTTACCAGATGACCAACGTGTCTATCATCCGATTAAAAATCGTTGCCAATTCAGTTGGTACTGTGACGGCAAGGCTGATACTATTCGAGATAATGATGCTTGGCGTGTGGCACAAATTATAGCATATAAGATTGTGCATACTGATAAGATGAGAGGTATCACTGAAGGTGCTACACATTATCATGCTGACTATGTATCGCCTAAGTGGGCAAGTAAAATACAACTAGTTGGTAGTATTTCAACACACATCTTTTATCGTTGGAACTAAAGGTTTACCAAAACAGGTTGACTTTCACACTTAAAGATAGTATTATATACGTAACATTAAACAAAAGGCTAGGCTATGGAGGCTAATATGAAAGGCTTTACTAAAATCGTTACTATGACTGCAATGCTAGGTATGCTAGGTGCATGTAGTGGCATGAAAGAAATTGAAATCCGTGAAACAAAGGCACACCCAACTTGGTACGAAGACTGTGAACAGATTGGTTCTGAAGGTTGGTTGTTTTGGAAAACAGACTTTGCTTATTCCTGTGGAATGGGAGAAAGTAAGTTTGAACAAGCAAGTGAATCGCAAGCATATGCATTTGCAGTAAAAGGCTATGCAGAACGTTTGAACGGTGAAGTAAACTCAAGCACTACTGTTGAAATTAAAGGCAGCAGTGGTAATGAAACTAGAGAGACTAGAACGTTTGTAGAACATAGTGTTCAAGATACTGTAATTAGAGAACATCTTGAAGTCAAAAGATATGCATACGAACTAGGTACAACTGGTAGAGTACATACATATGTACGTATTAAGATGCCACTTGAAGTATTTGACAGACTATTGCAACAAGCAAAGGATGAACGTAATGCTAAGATCGCTTCTAATTCTAACAACGGTTAGTCTATTAGCAGCGTGTTCAGGGAAGCAGGGTCAACTTGCTTCCGCTGGTCCACAGTATTGCTATACAGACGAAAAGATTCAAATCGAAAACGGCCAAAAGGTCAATAGTAAGACTACACTTGACTGTTCAGATAAACCAAGAGTAGAACACTTTGTAAAAGATACAGGTATTGCTAAGAACTGTAGACATTACAAGCAGGTTGTTTCTATAAGAGGAAAAGATAAAAATGTACAAGGATTTTTATGTCAGTTTGCAGACGGTAGTTGGCAGGCTGTTGATGGTAGTTACGCTTATTAGTCTTAGTGCCTGTGGTGCATCTACGCCGTATTATGGCAACTTGACAACTGCAGATAACTTTAGACAAAACAAATCTGTGTTTGACGTTGCATTTAATATTGGAAAGGCAAACGCCTATGCAGTACCTGCAAAAGACAGACAACGACATGAACGTTGTGTATATTTTGCACTTGAAACCCTTTCTGTTGGTGAAAGTTGTAACTGGCATAGTCCTGATAGTAGTGCAAGCGGTGAAGTAAGAGTAGTAAGAATCTATCCTGCTGGTAGCGGAAGTTGTCAAACTTTTCACACAAGCCTTAATTACAAAGGCAAAACAAAAAATATACAAGACACAGCCTGTTGGTATCCTAATATTGGCAAGTGGCAGTTTGTATCTAAATAAGAGTACTTATATTATATGGAAAATACTGGTAAATACTACACAATGTTTTTAGGATTATTAGTTTTAATAACCGCTTTGACAATTAGCGGAATAGCAATTTATTACTCTGTTGCAGGCTTAGTAGCCATCTTTGCGGCCGCGGCTGTTCCTATTATGATTATGGGCGGTGCATTAGAAATAGGCAAGCTAGTCACAGCAGTATGGTTACACCGGTATTGGAAACAAGCGGCCTGGTGGCTTAGGACCTACCTAGCATTAGCAGTAGTTATTCTTATGCTCATCACTAGTATGGGCATCTTTGGCTTTTTATCAAAAGCACATATCGAGCAAACTAGTGCAAGCGAAGAAACAGTAGCTCGAGTTGAAACAATTGAAAAAGAAACTGTACGTTTACAAAAAATTATAGAACGTGCTGAGAATAAAATTAAAGCACTAGAAACTAGTGGTACAGGCGCTGATGCTAATATCCAATCACAAATTGATAAAGAGCAAGAGCGTATCGACAAAGCATTTGATCGTATCAAGCCTGCTATTGAACAACAGAACAAAATTATTACTGATGCTAGAGGTACAGACGCTAATCGAACTAAGCCCTATGAAGATCAATTAACAAGTATTACCGCAGAAATATTACGTTTAGAAACTAGTGCTAAAGAATACGAAACAAAAATTGAAAACTTAGACACAGACTCTAGCGGGGTAGAACCTTTACTAGCACAGATAGCCGCACTAGAAGAAGAAATTATACGTGTCACAAATCAGTTACAATCAAAAGAGCAAGGACAAGTTCGTGCAGGGCAAGCCATTATAGGTGTTACTAGCGATGGACTGTTTGGTGGTAACACTAGAACTGCTCTCGCTAAGTGGGTACAAGGACAACGTGATAGAATCACACAAATACAAGGTGAAGTAGCACAAGTACGTAAAGATGCTACATCAACTGTAGATGCAGAACGTACAAGACTAGCAGATGTAGTTAAAGACATTCGCACAGTACAAATACCTGCACTCAAAGAACGTGAACTTACAATGTTAGGCAAGATTGACGAAGTGCGTCAAACTGAATCACCTGTTATACAAACAGCAAGAGATGAGATTCAAAGACTACGTGAAAGTGCAGAGAAACAAGTACAACAATCGCAAAACCTAATCGAAAGATTACGCTCACAACTAGCAAAAACAGATAATGCAGACGACATCCAAACGGCTATAGACGAACAAGAAGAACGTGTTCGAACAGCGTCGAATGAGATAGAATTAATCAACGATAAGAGAATAGAATTAGAATCCGAATACCGTAAACTAGAAGCTGAAGTGGGTCCTATTAAATATATTGCTGAATTTGTTTACGGCGAGCAAGCAGATAAGAATTTATTAGAAGAAGCAGTACGTTGGGTAATTATAACTATTATATTTGTTTTTGATCCATTAGCAGTATTGCTTCTTATCGCATCACAGTATACCTTTGAATGGCGACACGCAAAAAAAGAAGATGATTTTGACTTTAATTCTTATGAGCGAAAAAGAGCACAAAAAATAGTTGACAACGTTCCTCCTGATAATGACCCTGTTGAAGCACCTCAAGAGGAAGAAACGGAATACCAAGACGTCGACCAAGAAACATTAGACAAAGAGTTTGACGATGAGTTTGGTGATATAGAAGAACTGCAAAAAGAATCAGTTGACCAAACTAGAGTGTGGCAAGAGATGTACGGAGAAGTTGAAACAGTGCAAGAAGCATTAGAGTCAGATGATCCTACAGAGATCGTCGAAAAAAAAAACGAATCGTTGGAAGAATCAAGAAAATTAACTAGAGAAGAATTAGATGCTCTAGACGATGATTTAGATTGGAAACAAGCTAAACAACAATGGAAGGTTGACAATCCAGATGACAGTATTAAGACATACAAAGATTGGTACCTGTCAGGCAAGATAGATTCTTTACCTTGGGAAAACTATCTACCAAAAAAAAAGAGACCTTATCTAATGAAGGAAAACGGACAACAGAAGAAAGGCACAGCGGTAGAATAACCAAACCAACTCTTACTGAAGTTATTGAACCGCAAGGCTATATACAGAACGCAGAACAAAACGACACATCAATTTGGCAAAGAATTAAAAAGTAACATGTCTGATATAACTCTTATTACTCCACCTGATAAAATATTTAATCAAAGTAATAGTATTCTTTTAGTTTATCCGTCGGATGAATCAAAACAAGCTATACAAACTTTTCTTGCAGAATCAAATAAACATTTTAACGTATTCTTATATACAGAAGAATTGGACATTGACTGGTTACTCAGTGTTCATAAGTTTTGCGAACGAACATTTTTAGAGTTAGATAATCTGCCGCCTGAACTAACAAAGTTAGTTTCATATTTTATTAGTTTTAATTCAACTTTCTGGTTGACAAAAGGTGAACATCTGTATTATAATAAACTAAGTGCAAATAGAATATATAATTTTGAATTTTTAAACACATGGATAGGAGGTGACGCTAAGTGAAGAACTTTAAACGCAGAAAAGATGATGTCAGTCTACAAGGACTAACTGTAACTGTTAGGAATGATGATGTTAACAAAGCATTAAGAATTTTTAAAAAGAAAGTTACAGAAGAAGGCATTATACAAGACTACAAAGCTAGACAAGAATATATAAAGCCGAGTGAAAAAAGACGTAAGGCAAAAGCTGCTGGAAGACAACGTTGGCTTAAGAAGCAGTCAAGAGAGAAACAAGAACGAGGTTACTAAAATGGCAATGCATACGGAACTATGGTTCCCGCAAGTTATTTGGTCAGCAGTAATTCATATGGTTGATAATTATGAATTAAAGAACTGGGCCTATGAACGTAAGATGAACGACATAGGCCGCAGGGTTACAAACTTTGGCGGATATCAAAGTGATGACATTCGAAAAGGTGCAAACCCACAGGTTGATAAATTAGTAGACTATTTAAATCAGGAAGTAAAAAACCTAACATTACAAGTTTCTTTACCTCAACTAGATGTCAAAAATATATGGTTAAACATTAATCCTCCGGGTAGTTATAACGAACTACATACTCATGCAGGTGCAGTGCTTAGTGGAGTTTATTATGTTGATGCAACTGATAAGCAAGGCAATATCCAGTTTGAGAGATCAGATAACGCAGAATATCACTTGCCGGACTATATAGAAAAGATAAATTACTTTAATTCTACAAGAGCAACTTATGCCGCTAAAACAGGAGGTCTTTATATATTTCCTAGTTGGTTAAAACACAGTGTACAAGGTAATCAGTCACATACAGACAGAATAAGTATGTCTTTTAATTTTGGAGAGAAAACAAATGAGGATTGAAGAAGATATGAAATTAGATTACAAGGATGTTCTTATTCGTCCTAAACGTAGTACACTAGGTTCACGCAAGGATGTAGACTTAGAACGTGGATTTACTTTTCGTAACTACAAAGGACCACGTCCAATGCATAGACACTATCGTGGCACGCCTATTATGGCAAGTAACATGGATGGCGTTGGTACATTTGAAATGGCAGACAAACTAGCAGAAGGCGGGATTTTTACTTGCTTGGTTAAAACATATAGTATCAAGGAACTTGTAGATTACTTTGATCAAGATGACAGATCACATGATCCTGCAAGGACAGAATATGTTGCTATGAGCATTGGTATTACAGATGACGATCATAAAAAATTTAGAATGGTATACGAACAAGTTAACGATCGATTGAAGTATGTTTGTATTGATGTAGCAAACGGTTATAGTAGTCGCTTTAGAGATGTTGTTGCAGAGTTTAGAACACAATATCCAGACATTGTAATTATAGCAGGTAATGTAGTTACAGGCGAAATGACAGAGGAGTTAATTTTAAGTGGAGCAGATATTGTTAAAGT
>JADHQX010000036.1 GCA_016777745.1 Candidatus Pelagibacterales bacterium | reverse complement strand
ATTTTTGCAGGATTTTATTATTGGTTTGGTAAAATGTCTGGGTATGAGTATTCAGAATGGATGGGGCAATTACATTTTTGGTTAACATTCATTGGAGTTAACTTGGTATTTTTCCCTCAACACTTTTTAGGATTAGCGGGAATGCCAAGAAGATATGCTGATTACCCAGATGCATTTGCTGGATGGAATTATGTTTCATCAATTGGTTCATACATAGCAGTTGCTGGTTTATTGGTATTTTTTGTAAACTTAATTTATTCTTTTTCTAAGAAAAAAGCTGCAGCCCAAAACCCTTGGGGAGAAGGAGCTACAACTTTAGAATGGACTGTACCATCGCCACCAAATTTTCATACCTTTGATGAGTTGCCGAAGTTTGTGGATGATCAAGATACTGAAAAATCTAATACTCATTAAACTTTAAGAAAAGTATTTTTAATAGATAAGATATTATTATGATGATACCAGATAAAAAAACTAAAAAAAAAAATATCTTTACTGCGTTAGGAATAATAGCCTTCATGATATTTCTATTTTTTTTTACTCTCTATAATGTGGGAGTTTTTGACAGACAATTATGATCCAAAAAAAAACACTTACTCCTATAATTTTAGCTGGAATCTTTTTTATTATGTTGGGCCTTTCATTTGCTGCGGTACCTTTATATGATATTTTCTGTAGAGTAACTGGATTTGGTGGAACAACGCAAATATCAAAAGAAGCACCAGATATAGTTTTGGATCAAACAGTAAGTGTTCGTTTTGATACAAATGTAAACAAATTGCCCTGGAATTTTAAAGTAAAAAAAAATGTTATGGATGTTAACATAGGTCAGGTGAATCGAATTGAATTTGAAGTAGAGAATTATAGCGATGAAACAACCTATGGCGTGGCTGCTTTTAATGTATCTCCCTCTTCTTTTGGTAAGTATTACAGTAAATTAGGCTGTTTTTGCTTTGAAAAGCAAGCGTTGAAGGCAGGCGAAAAAGCAACATATATAATGACTTTTTATTTAGATCCAGAAATGGTAAATGACCCAAACACTAAAAATATTAAAGATGTAACTATGTCCTATACTTTCTTTTCATCAGATTACTATAACCAATCAAAATTATAAAAATGTCAGCAGAAAAAAAACATGATTATCATTTAGTAGATCCAAGTCCTTGGCCTATTTATGTATCATTTTCCAGCTTATTTTTAGCAATAGGGACTGTGTATTATTTGCATAGTGAAGTTTCTTGGGGAATGTATTTAGGTTTTGCTCTTTTATTTTATGGAGTATACATGTGGTTTAGAGATGTAATTATAGAGTCGGTTGATCATAATCATCATACACCTGTTGTTAAAATTCACCTTAGGTATGGAATGACTCTTTTTATTGCCTCTGAAGTAATGTTTTTTGTTGCTTGGTTTTGGGCTTATTTTAATGCAAGTTTATTTCCTTCAGAATTAATTGGAAGTGTGTGGCCTCCAAAAGACATAGTAACTTTTGACCCATGGGATATTCCACTTATCAACACATTAATTCTACTATTATCAGGAACTACAGTTACCTGGGCGCATCATGCCTTAGAAGAAGGTGATAGAGAAAGTTTTGTGCAAGGTTTGGCAATGACAGTTGTTTTAGGTTTTAGCTTTTCGTTATTGCAGATTTATGAATACCATCATGCAAGTTTTGATTTTTCAGGAAATATATATGGTGCTGTGTTTTATATGGCAACAGGTTTTCATGGGTTTCACGTCGTCGTAGGAACTATATTTTTAGCTGTATGTTGGTGGAGAGGCAAGACTGGTCAGTATAAAAAAGGTGAGTTTTTCGGCTTTGAGGCTGCTGCGTGGTATTGGCATTTTGTTGATGTAGTATGGCTATTCCTATTTGCTTCAATCTATATTTGGGGAAGTTAATAGTTAACCTTGAGAAATAAACTTTTATTTTCAATTTTTGTATTCTCTTTTATATCTATATTTATAGCATTAGGTAGCTGGCAACTAATAAGATTAGATTGGAAAAATGAATTATTAAATAAAATTGAAGTTTCTTTGAAGAAAGAACCTGTTGATTTAATGACAAATGTTCCTGAGGACTATCTAAAAATCAAAACTTCAGGGGTTATAGATTTTGATAAACAAATTTATTTATATAGTTTAAATGAAAAAGGTGCACCAGGATTTAATGTTGTTAATCCAATTATAATTAATAATAAAAACTTTTTATTAAATAGAGGATGGATACCTTTTGATAAAAAAAATACTAAAGAAATTGATATTTTTGATCATAAAACTATTTTAGGAACGTTAAGAAAACAATCTAAGGCTAACAGGTTTAAGCCAGTAAATGATATTAACGATAATTATTGGTTTACTTTAGATAGGGATGATATTTTTCAATATACAAATAAAAAATTTTCACCATTTGTAATTTACTTAAATAATAATTTAGAATTACCAAAACCAAAAATTATTACTGTAAATATTTCAAATAGTCACAAAAAGTATGCTATTACTTGGTTTTCTTTAGCACTGTCAATTTTCTTGTTTTATTTATACGTTAGAAAAAATACACATTAATTTTTGTAAGCCTATAAATAATTGTTAATTATCCTAAAAATATTATCCAAATTTTCATGATGACTAATTCGATCAATATATTTTCCTTTATTTAATAAAAGTATCGAAGAGCTATGATTGATTAAATAACCACCATCATCATTAAAAATTTTTTCACTTAAAACGCCCCATGATTTTGAAAGTAAAAATACTTTTTGAGGATCTCCAGTTATTCCATAAATCTTATTTTGAAATGAATTTAAATAATCCTTAATTACTTGAGGGCTATCTCTTTCAGGATCAATACTTATAAAAAAAATTTTCAAATTTCTTTTTTCATTATCATTTAGTTTTTCAATAACTTGATCAAGATTAGATAGAGTCATTGGACATATATCAGGACAATTTGTAAAACCGAAAAAAATTGCAGTTAAGGGTCCTTGAAAAGATTTTTCTGTTATGGGTTCATTATTTACATCTGTTAAAGAAAATGCAGAGCCAGCATATGAAGCAACAATATCTTCTTTCTTTTCTTGTATCGACAATACAATAGGCAACATAATAAATAAAAAAATTAATAAACAGCCACCTAGTATAGTTAATGATGTCTTTAATTTCATATTTTATACATTAATATATTATATATTATAATTATGTCTAAATTTTTTAAAAAACTTTTTGGGACATTGTCTGACAAGCCTTGGGATAAAGAACAGATGAAAACTGACAACGATCATCAAGGTAAAACTTTTGATATATCTCTTCAAACATCAGCTGTTGTAGTTATTTTTGGTGTGAGTACGGTATTATTTACTTTAGTTGTGACTGGTTACCTTTACAGTATACCTGTGAGTCAAGATACTGGCTACCTGCTGAAACCCAATCTATTGTGGTTAAACACTTTAATTTTATTATTTGTAGCTTATTTTTTTAATAAAATTACAGATGATTTAAAGAATAATAAATTTAGAAAAATTAAAAGTAATTTACTTATAGTTGGTTTTTTAAGTTATGCCTTTTTATTTGGACAAATATTTTTTTGGTTTCAATTAATGGAAAATGGAAATTATGTTTCTACTAATAATTATTTTTCATCCTTTTATATTTTTACTGCTCTTCATGGATTACATCTTCTAGGAGGATTATTTTTTTGGGGAAAAACTTTTTCTAAGGTTAACAAACTTAAGATAGATGAGATTATAAATGAGAAAAAAAGTGTTGATGCATTATCACTTTATTGGACTTTTTTATTAATTGTCTGGATAGTATTTTTTTTAATTATGTATGTATTTAATGATGCGGTAATAGAGTGGTGTAAAAATTTACTTTCCTAACTAATTAGAGAAAAAAGATTAAAATAGTTCCAATTATTGCAATAAAAATTAGTAAAATATTTACAGATCTTAAATATTTTTTCACTTCAGGATTTTTTTTTTCTTTAGAAAAGAGTCCAGCACCAAAAGAAATAACCAAATAAAATAATATAACTAAAAAAATAATAACTGCAAAAATTTCAATTTTACCGAGCATATTTAATTCATTATACTGCCTTTATTGCTATATTTACTAAATAATTATTCTTTAGACTCTGTCTGTATTTTTTTTTATAGTTAAGTGTGGTAACAAAGGAAAAATTGTGCATGCAGGAATAATATTCTTAGCAGTAATTATTGGTTCAGTTTTGTTCCATATATTTACGCCATGGTGGTGGACAGATATTGCCTCAAACTGGGGAGCAATGGATGATACGATTAATTTAACTTTTTGGATTGGTGGTGGTGTATTTATTTTAGTTTGTTTGTTCATGGTTTATTGCATACTAAAATTTTCTTATAAAGAAGGGCGAAAAGTTGAATACAAACCAGAAGATCATAAATTAGAAAAAATATTAACCATTGCAACTACTGTTGGAGTTATTGCTCTTTTAGCACCAGGTCTGATTGTTTATAATAATTATATTAATACCCCAAAAAATGCACTGCAAGTTGAAGTGAATGCATGGCAATGGGGATGGCAATATAGATTACCAGGTGAAGATGGAATATTAGGTACAGCGCAAGTTGAAAAAATTACTGATGATAATCCTTTTGGAATAAACTTAGATGACCCAAATGGAAAAGATGATATTTTAATTCAAGATGATGTGCTTCACCTAAAAACAGATAGACCAGTAAAAATTTTATTGAGGTCACTAGATGTTTTGCATAATTATTATGTCCCGCAATTTAGAGCAAAAATGGATGCTATACCTGGAATCATTTCTTATTATTGGTTTGAGCCAAACAAAATAGGAGAATATGAAGTTTTGTGTGCTGAATATTGTGGCGTTGGCCATTACGCCATGAGAGCAAAAGTTATAGTTGAAAGTGAAGATAATTATAAAAATTGGATTAAAGAACAAGAAACTTTTTCAGATTTAATTGCTAAACAAGAAAATGATAAATTAAAAAAAACCTTAATTGCTAAAAATAATGATTAAATAATGTAAAGGAAAATTATGTCAGACGAATATAACCAGCAGAATACCCCTCTTGAAGCCCAGTCTTCAGAAACCATATCTGGCTCTTCTGGCACCCCATCAAAAGACATTGATTATGTAAGACCTGCAGAAATTCCTGAACAAGATCTTTATCACGGGCATAGCTTTATTACTAAATGGGTTTTTTGTCAGGATGCTAAAGTTATAGGCATTCAATATTTTCTTACTGCCGTGTTTACAGGCGTAGTCGGTCTAATACTTTCTTGGTTGATGCGTTTACAATTGGGCTATCCAGATCTAGTTCCATTCATCACAGCAGAACATTATTATCAATTTGTAACTATGCACGGCATGATAATGGTTGTTTATTTTTTAACAGCATTATTTTTAGGAGGTTTTGGAAATTACTTAATTCCTTTAATGGTCGGAGCAAGAGATATGGTTTTTCCATATGTAAACATGATTAGCTTCTGGATGTTTTTTATTGCAGTCTGTGTTCTAATGGCTAGCTTTTTTGTTCCAGGTGGACCAACAGGTGCAGGATGGACACTCTATCCACCCCAAGCTATTTTGCCAGGTACTCCTGGTGCTAATATGGGAATTATTTTAATGCTTATCTCTTTATCTCTATTTGTAATTGGATTTACTATGGGTGGATTAAATTACATAATTACAATTTTACAAGCCCGTACTAGAGGGATGACATTAATGAGAATGCCCCTAACGATATGGGGAATTTTTACTGCAACAGCTTTGGCTATGTTAGCTTTTCCAGCATTATTGGTCAGTTGTATTATGATGACTCTAGATAAGATGCTTGGGACTAGTTTTTTTATGCCAGCAATTCTCCAAGCAGGAGAAGTACTAAGTTATGGGGGAGGAAGTCCTGTTCTTTTCCAACACTTGTTTTGGTTTTTTGGCCACCCTGAAGTTTATATTGTGGCCCTTCCTGCTTTTGGAATAGTTTCAGATTTGTTATCTGTTCATGCTAGAAAAAATATTTTTGGATATAGAATGATGGTTTGGGCTATTGTTGGTATAGGAGCTTTAAGTTTCTTCGTTTGGGCTCACCATATGTATGTTAGTGGAATGAATCCTTGGTTTGGGTTTTTCTTTGCAACAACCACACTTATTATTGCAGTGCCAACTGCATTGAAAGTTTATAACTGGATAATAACACTATTTAGAGCAAACATTAGAATGAACACGGTAATGCTTTTTTGTTTAGGTTTTATTGTAACTTTTGTAAACGGCGGAATTACTGGAATTTTTTTAGGGAATGTTGCGGTAGACATTCCACTATCTGATACTTATTTTGTAATAGCTCATTTTCATATGGTCATGGGCATAGCTCCACTTATGGTAATTATGGGTGCAGTTTATCATTGGTTTCCTTTGGTTACTGGAAGAATGTTAAGTGAAAAACTAGGTAAGTGGCACTTTTGGTTTACATTCTTAGGTGCTTATTCAATTTATTTTCCAATGCATTACCTAGGTTTTATTGGAGTGCCAAGAAGATATTATGAAATGTATGACAGCCCTTATGTAACCTCAGCCGTTGGAATGAACGAGTTTATAACTATTGCAGCTTTAATTGTTGGTTTTTCACAGCTAATTTTTATTTACAATATTGTAACAAGTTTAAAAATTGGAAAACCAGCTGGCAAAAACCCTTGGAAGGCAAATTCTTTAGAATGGTTAACCCCTGATGTACCACCAACTCATGGTAATTGGGGAGAAAAATTACCAGTTATTCATAGATGGCCTTATGACTTTAATGTACCTGGTGCAAAAGAAGACTACATAACCCAAACAACGCCACCAAGTGAAGTTATTAACGCAGAGGTAGAAAAAACTTAGGGATAAAAATATGTCTGATGTGAAAATTGAGGGCTACGAACTTAAACCAGGGTTTAAAGGAATGGCTACAGATACTGGCTCTGATCAAACAATGTTTAAGGGTGTTCAGTGGGGAAAAGTCATGATGTGGATTTTTTTACTGAGTGATACTTTTGTGTTTAGCTGTTTTTTGATTTCGTACATGAAAGGAAGAGCCTCTACTGTAGTAGATTGGCCAAACACTAGTGAAGTTTTTTCACTTCATGTAGGTAGTACACCAGTTCCATTATTATTAATTGCAATAATGACATTTGTTTTAATTACAAGTAGTGGAACTATGGCCCTTGCTGTTAAGTATGGCTATGAAAAAAATAGAAAAATGTGTGGCTGGCTTATTTTAGCCACAGCTATTGGCGGCCTTACTTTTGTTGGAATGCAGGTATTTGAATGGTCAAAATTAATTCATGAAGGTGTTAGACCTTGGGAGAATCCTTTTGGAGCAAAACAATTTGGTTCATATTTTTTTATGATTACAGGCTTTCATGGATTTCACGTTTCAATTGGTGTGATTTTTTTATTTATTTTTGCAAGAAAAGTTTTTAAAGGTGATTTTGATACAGGTAAAAGAGGCTTTTTTACCACAATGAAATCAGACTATGTTGCAATAGAGATTTTAGGTCTTTATTGGCATTTTGTTGATTTAGTGTGGGTATTTATATTTGCCTTTTTTTACTTGTGGTAGGATAAAATTATGGAAGAAACACAAAACAAAGAACAATCAACAACTCAAAAGATAGGGATTTATCTTTGGATTTGGGGACTTTTATTTGTACTAAGTTTTTTTTCGTACATGGTTGATTGGTTTGCATTCCAAGGGCTATTGAGATGGTCTTTAATTTTAATATTTATGTTTCTAAAAGCTGGTTTAATAATGGCTTTCTTTATGCACCTATTTTGGGAGCGATATGCTTTAGTAAATGTTCTTTTGTGGCCAATGACAGCGATAGCCTGTTTTATTATTCTTATGGCAGCTGAAGGAAAATACACTGTTTTTACAAGATTATTATATTTTATTACTGGAGGATAGACTTTATGACTGGATACACTGTACTTGCTGGAGCTTTAATATTTTTTTTACTTTTTATTTATGCAACATGGTTTGGTACTCAATTAAAATTAGAGAAGCAAAAAGACAAAGGTCCCGCAATTACAATTAATCCATATGACAATATGTCTCTTACTAGAAGATTCATTGATAAAAAAAATAAGCAAATTGGAATTTTTGATTTAGGAAATCATATTCTTATTATTGGAATGGTATCAATTTTAGTATTTATTTTATTAAATGTAGAATAGGCACATCATATCTGATAATCGTTTAACCAAAATGATTAGAAAAAAAACTGTCTCACTAGATTTTAATGAATTAATTAAATCTTTATACCTATTGATGAAACCAAGAGTAATGTCTCTTGTTATATTTACCTGTGCAGTTGGATTTTTGACCTCAAATTCAAATATAAATACTTTAGACGCAATCATTAGTATAACTTTTGTTGCAATTGGTGCTGGAGCGGCTGGATGTTTAAATATGTGGTATGAATCAGATTTAGATGCCTTAATGACTAGGACATGTTTGAGACCAATTCCCACTGGTAAAATTAATAGAAAACAAGCACTTACTTTTGGAGTGTCACTGTCAGTTATTTCAGTTATAGCATTAAATTATTTTTCAAATTTTTTATCTGCATCTTTATTATTGTTTACAATATTTTTTTATCTCTTTGTTTACACAATATGGTTAAAAAGAAAAACACCACAAAACATTGTTATCGGTGGAGCTGCTGGTGCATTGCCACCTGTTATAGGGTGGACTATAGCAACTAATACAATTAGTTTAGAACCATTAAGTTTATTTCTGATAATTTTTTTTTGGACACCATCTCACTTTTGGGCATTAAGCTTATATAAAGCTGATGATTATAAGAAGGCCAAAATTCCAATGCTACCTTTGACTGATGGTATAGAAAAAACAAAAGTATACATTCTAATTTATTCTTTATTAATGCTACCCATCATCATTTTTCCATATTGGATTAATTTTTCAGGTTTAATCTATTTGATTCCAGCATTTGTTCTTACAATTTATTATAATTTTATTTGCTTTGATTTATATCAATATAAAAAAAATAAATTTGATTTAAAGAAAGCAAAAAAAGTCTTTGGCTACTCAATTTTGTATCTATTTTTAATTTTTGTATTACTTTTAATAGATAGTCTTATTTAAATTTTTCGACTCAAAATGTCGTGGTATAATATTTTTTAACTGATTATATTTGTTAGATCTAAATATTCATATTTCATCAATAAGCAAATTATTGTGAAAATAATAGTCGTAATACCAATGGAATAAAAAGTCTTTTTAAGAATTTTAGGATTTTCAGGTGCTCCAACCTCATTTGCTGGGATTAAAAATTTTCTTTTTCGATTAACATCTATTGGTAATATAGAAAAAAATACTACTAACTGAATAATTAGATACATTGTAACTAGTCCAATTGTACTCAATTTACCCCCTATATCTTTACCATTAAAGAGTATATAAATTATTCTAAAGTTAAAAGATAATAAGTCATTAATTTACAATTATATTCTTAACTAGTTTATATTTGTAAGAAGATTTTTATTAGCCAATTTTTCACAATTAATATATTTATATTTTAAAAAAAATTAATTAGATGAAGTATATAAGCACCAGGGATAACTCAAAAGAATATAGCTTTGAGCAAGTATTTATTAAAGGGCTTGCAGATGATGGGGGCTTGTTTATTCCAAAAGAGGTTAAAAAATACAGTGCTGAACAAATAAAGGCATTAAGTAACTTGAGTTATCAGAATTTAGCAAAAGAAATAATATACCCATTTATAGGTGACTTTATGACAGCAAATGAGTTGTCAGATATTGTTGATAAATCATATTCTGTATTTAGAAAAGATAACGTCGTAGATTTAATTAAATTAGGTGATACTAAGATTTTAGAGCTTTTTCATGGCCCAACGCTAGCCTTTAAAGATATAGCAATGCAATTGTTAGGAAACTTCTATGAATATTCTCTAAAAAAAAATAATAAAAATATAAATGTTGTAGTTGCAACGTCTGGAGATACGGGTGCTGCTGCAATAGATGCGATTAAGGGGAAAAAGAATATGAATATATTTGTTCTTCACCCTCATGAAAAAGTTTCACTCGTTCAAAGAAAACTAATGTCGACAGTCAAAGAAAAGAATGTCTTTAATATAGCGATTGAAGGTAACTTTGATGATTGCCAAAATTTAGTAAAATCAATGTTTGCAGATAAAGAATTTTCTAACTCAATAAATATGTCTGGAGTAAATTCAATAAATTGGGCAAGAATTATTGCACAAGCTGTATATTATTTTTATACATACTTCCAAGTACAAGACAAAAGACCCATGAATTTTTCAGTACCGACAGGAAATTTTGGAGATGTATATGCTGGCTATCTATCAAAAAAAATGGG
>JADHQX010000035.1 GCA_016777745.1 Candidatus Pelagibacterales bacterium | reverse complement strand
TTATAGAAGGTAAAGAAGAAATAGAAGAAGTTGGAAAAAAAATTTTTGAACTAGTGATCACTACTGCCTCTGGTAGTCCTACTAAAAGTGAGCTTAATGGCTATGGCGATGAAGAGTTTAACCCTTGGCAAGTTGGTGTTGTAATGTAAGTGCTTAAGGCGCTTACTATTATAAAACTATATGACTCAAAATAATAAATCACCTTTATTTAAGATAATTTTATTATCTTCATCAGGTTTTTTTATGTTTGTTTGTATGGACTCTCTAGCAAAATTTCTAGGAAGTGTAATGCCTGTTACACAAGCAGTATGGGGTAGATTTTTCTTTCACTTTATTGCTATGCTTATCTATTTTTTGATTTTTAAACCTAAATTGAACTTAACTAAAAACTTTAAGATTCAAATATTAAGATCACTATTAATGGTTACAGCTACTTTTTTTATGTTCAATTCACTACAAAGATTTGATTTAGTTGATATATATGTTGTATTTTTTTCAGCTCCTTTAATTGTTGCTATCTTATCTGCTTATTTTTTAAAAGATGTGCTGAGTGTAAAGGGTTTTTTGTTAATGTTATTGAGTTTTGGTTCAATAGTCTATTCTCTTGGACCAACTATGAAAGTATTGAGTCCAGAATTAATTTTTCCATTAGTGCCACCACTTTGTTGGGCCTTATATCAATTTTTTACTAAACTTATTTCAGGAAATAACGATCCTTTTGCTGCTGTCTTTTATACAGCAATAATTGGAACTATTGTTTCTTCAGTTTATATTTCTTTCAATTGGACTCCGTTAGAAAAAAATATTTATTGGATACCTTTAATAATTATGGGTATCGCAGGGTTTGTAAGTCATTTTATATTAATTTATGCTATTCAATTATCTAATTTATCATTTGTTACAAACTTTCAATATTCTCAGTTACTTTGGTCAACAATAATTAATTTTTTAATTTTTGGTGTTCCTTTTGACTTAAATAAAATTTTTGGAGTAATTGGAATAATTATTTTTGGAATATTATTTATTCGTACAGAAGGAAAAAAAAAGAAAATTAAAGTTTAATTTTTTTACCTGATTTAGCACTTTTTGTTATTGCTGCAAAAATTTTAAGTGAAATCAAACCATCATTCCCATTTACTTTTGGTCTAACTTTTTTAAAAACTACATCTGCAAAATGATCAATTTGATTTACTAAAGTACTATCATTTTTTTTGTTTTTATTTTCATTAACTAAAATTTTATTCCACCAACTTCGTTCATTTTTATAAAACCAATATTTCAAATTAGGAAATTGTAGTGACCCCTTAGTGCCACCAATCATATATGAAGATTGATTGGTTACAGGGTAAGCGGGATTTTCTCCAGCTGTTAACTCATAACTCCATGGAGCAACGATAGTATCTGATAAATTTAAAGTACAAAGAGCACCTGAATTAAAAACCAAACTAATGGTTGCAGTATCCTCCACTTTAAATTTTCTTGTCTTATTGGTTGTAATCGCTTGAACATATTTAATTGAACCAAGCAAATAACAAATCATATCGATGTCATGGACAAGATTTATTCCTAAAGGACCTCCTCCTTTACTTATCCTCCATTTTTCATTGTAGTATGCTTTATGTTTATAAAGCCAACACAACACATTTGCTGAAACTATGTTTCCTAATTTACCTTTGTTTATAAGGTCTTTTACCTTTGATACTATTGGGTTATGTCTTCTGTGATACCCTATCAATAACGGTGTCTTATTTTTATTGGCACTGCTAATAATTTTTTTAGCTGAATTAATATTATCAGAAATAGGTTTTTCCAATAAAACTGGAATTTTATTTTTAAGAAAACTAACTGTATGCTTTTCATGCAATTGATTTGGTGTAGCAACAATCACTGCATCTAAATTTTTTGAGTTTAAAAGTTCATTTACATTTGAGTACAATGGAATTTTATATTTTTTTGATAAACTTTTAGAGTTATTGCTAATATCTACTATTGAATGAAGATTAGCTTTTTTTGATTTTGAAATTGCTTTGATATGTTGAAGTCCCATTAACCCAGTTCCTACAATAGAGATATTGATTTTCTTATTCATAGTTAATTAATCATTATTTTTGTTAAGCATGTATATCTTTTATTGGCTTTAATTAAAGTGCTTGGAAAATTTTTTTTATTAGGTGCATCTGGAAAATATTGCGTTTCTAAACAAATCCCCTGATAAGGAAATAGTTTTTTTTTATAATTTAAATTTTGAGCTGAATAAAGTTGTACTGCTGGTAAATTTGAAAAAAAATCAACTTGGATTTGACTTTTATTATTTTTTAAAGATCCAATAAAATTCCTAGAGTTTTTTTTTACGATATATGTAGTGTCAAAACCTTTATATTTTGTTTCTATTTTTTTATTTTTAAAAAAACTTAATTTTTTTCCAATATTTTGAAAATTTAAAAAATCAAATATAGATTTTTTTACACTCTTAAAGTTACCTGTTGGTATTAAATTTTTATTTACTTGAAGATACTTATTTGAATTTAATTTTAAGTCATGATTATAAATCATATTTTTTTTGTTTCTCTCTAAGTTCCAATAGCTATGATTAGTTAAATTTACATGAGTTTTTTTATCAGATCTATATTCATATTTAATATGCAAAAATTTATTTTTTACTTGATAAGTACAATTAACAATTAAATTTCCTGGAAAACCTTGATCATTATCAGGTGAATAAAGCTGATAAACAATTTTATCTTTCGTTTGTTTTATTTTTTTCCATGGGAGTTTTGAAAACCCAGTTTTTCCTCCATGAAGGGTGTTTTTTCCTTCGTTAGAGCTTAAAATATATTGCTCTTTTGAAATTTGAAATTTTGAATTAGAAATTCTACCCGCGTATCTTCCGCAAGTTGACCCAACACTTGCATGCTTAAAACGATAATTTTTTTTAGAACCTAAATCTAAAATTAAATTTATTTTCTTGTTCTTATGAAAAACTTCGTAGAGACTGGCTCCATAGTTAAGAGTTTGAACTCTAAGATATTTATTTTGAATTATTGAGCTTTCAACTTTCACCTAGATCAAGTTATTCCACCATCTACAATAAAATTCTGTTTTGTACATCCTGATGATTGATCTGATGATAGAAATAAAATCATTCTTGCAACATCAACAGGTTTAAGCTGACGTTTTAGAGCCTGTTTCTCTAAGATAAGTTTCTTATATTTGGGTGTCAACCAATGTTTGATTTGTCTTTCAGTTGCGATTGATCCAGGCGTAACTGAATTAACTCTAATATTATATTTACCAAATTCCTGTGCAAATGATCTTGTTAAGCCCATAACAGCTGATTTTGCTGTTTCATAGACAACTTTATCACCCTCACCCAACATCCAGGAAACAGAGCTTAAATTTACAATAGAACCACCTTTATTTTTTATCATACTCTTTACAACAGATTGAGATGCAAAGAAATAATGTTTTAAATTTATAGCTATTCTGTTTTCCCAATATTTTTCATTAACCTGTTCTGTAGTGTGTCTATTGTCATTAGCCGCACTGTTAATCAAAATATCTATTGGTCCTTTAGTTAAGATAATTTTTTTAATTATGTTTTGTAGTTTTTTAATATTTAAAATATTGCATTCAATAAAATTTGGTGCTTTAAATTTTTTTTTTTTAATTTCTTTTAAAAGTTTGTTTGAATCTTTAATATTTATATCAATAAAAAAAACTTCTGCTCCTTGTTCACAAAAATGTTCAACTATAGAAGCGCCGATACCTGAGCCCCCACCAGTAATAAAAACATTCTTATTTTTTAAATCAGAATATTCAACTTTCATATTTACAACCTTTCTTCTGTGTTAGCATCAAATAATGATATTTGATTTATATCTAAATTTAATTTAAATTCTTTATTCATATCTATATCGATAGTAGACGTAAACTTTCCAAGTAATTGCTGATCAAAATAATTAAATGTAATAATTTGTTCGTGGCCCGTATACTCTATTAATTCAGATTTTACATTAATTTCATGATCGTCAGAATTATTTTTTTCCATGGACAAGTGTTCTGGTCTTATTCCAAAAACAACTTCTTTTTCTGAGTTGTTAGATTTGTCTTTAAAATTATATTTATTTAATGGAATCTTTGACTCTCCTGATGACTCATTGGCAACAAAATAACTTTCATTATTAGAATTAATCATTTTTCCCTTAATTAGGTTCATTGAAGGTGATCCAATAAAATCTGCTACAAAAATGTTACTTGGATAATTATAGATAGTTTTAGGTGTTTCACATTGTTGAATAACACCATGGTTCATAATTGCTATATTTGTACCTAAACTCATTGCTTCAGTTTGATCATGAGTTACATATACAACTGTAGTTTTCAAATTATAGTGTAATTTTTTTATTTCCCTTCTCATTTCCACTCTTAATTTTGCATCAAGATTTGATAGAGGTTCATCAAATAAGAAAACTTTTGGATCTCGCACAAGTGCCCTTCCCATTGCAACCCTTTGTCTTTGACCACCCGATAATTGAGACGGCTTTCTCTCAAGTAATTCATTAATTTTTAATAGAGTAGAAACTCTATTAAGAGATTCTGCGATTTTATCTTTTGATGTTTTTCTTTGCTCTAATCCAAAAGTCACATTACCCTTTACAGTCATTGCTGGATACAATGCATAAGATTGGAAAACCATAGCAATATCTCTATCACTAGGCTCCATATCGTTGACTTTATAGTTATCTATTAAAATTTCACCACTATTGGATGTTTCTAAACCAGCTATAGTATTCAATAATGTTGACTTTCCACAACCAGAAGGACCTAACAAAACTAAAAATTCTCCATCTTTAATATCTAAATTTATACCCTTTAATACCTCTGTCTTACCAAAGTTTTTATTTATGTCGTTTATTTTTAGATTGGCCATATTATCCTTTCACTGATCCAGCTGTTAATCCTCTTATAAAATATTTACCTGCCAAAACATAAACTATCAATGTTGGAAATCCTGCAATAATAGCAGCAGCCATATCTACATTATATCGTTTTACGCTTGAACTTGTTAAAACCATGTTGTTTAGCGCAACTTGTATTGGTGCTTCATTTCCAAAAGTAAAAGTTGCACCAAATAAGAAATCATTCCATATCATTGTGAATTGCCAAATAACAGTAACCACAAGTATAGGTGCTGAAATTGGTAACATTATTTTAAAAAATATTTTAAAAAAACCAGCCCCATCAATTCTTGCTGCTTTTACAATCTCATCAGATATTGAAATATAATAATTTCTACAAAATAAAGTTGTAAAACATAATCCATAAACTACGTGAACTAAAATTAATCCATAAACAGAATTTGATATACCCATAAAACCTAATGTTCTAGACATTGGTAAAAGAATTGCTTGATATGGTATAAAAGTGCCAAATAAAAATAATAAAAATATATAACTATCTCCTTTAAATCTCCATTTCGTTAAAGCATAACCGTTAATTGCCCCTAAGATTGTTGAAATTATTACTGCTGGAAAAACTAATTTAACTGAGTTCCAAAAATAAGTTTTTAAAAAAACATCTCCTGCAGCAAATCCTTGTCCATTCCAGGCAATATCCCAAGAAGAAAAATTTATAGAACTTGGTAATGAAAATAAATTTCCCTGTCTAATTTCTTCCATTGTTTTAAGTGAAGTTACAATCATCACATACAAAGGTGTTATGTAGTAAAGAGCAAAAATTCCTAAAATTATAAATAAAATCCATCTATATATTGTTTTTTTTGTATTAGATGATTTTTCTAAATCTTTATAAGTTTGAATGTTATTTTCTGTCATCTTCTCTCTTTAATTCTGAATATAAATATGGAACCACAATTGCAGATACTGTTAAAAACATCATTATAGCACTTGCTGAAGCTAAACCAATTTCACTTCTATGGAATGCCATTTGAGTCATAAATACAGCAGGCATATCTGATGAAATACCAGGCCCCCCTGCTGTTAATGCAATTACTAAATCATAACTTTTAATTGCCAAGTGAACTAAAATTACAATAGCACTCATAAACACTGGTCTCATCATTGGTAATATAATTTTTGAATAAACCGCAACTAAGCCAGCACCATCAATTTTTGCAGCTTTTATTATCTCATCATCAACCGATCTAAGGCCAGCTAAAAAAATTGCCATTATAAACCCTGATGACTGCCAAACACCCGCTATAACTATGGTATAAATAGACATCCCAGGTGTTACCAGCCAGTCAAAGGTAAATGTCTCAAATCCTATATCTTGCATAAATTTTTCAAGCCCTAGAGATGGGTTTAATATCCATCTCCATGCTGTACCTGTTACAATAAAAGATAAAGCCATAGGATATAGGTAAATTGTTCTTAAAAATCCTTCAGCTCTAATTTTTTGATCCAGCAAAATTGCTAATACTATTCCAATAAAGACACAAAGAATTATAAATAAAGTTGTAAATATAAATAAATTTTCAACAGCCACATGCCATCTTGGCATAGACCATAGTCTAAAATATTGATCTATTCCCCAATATTCATAGTTAGGTAATAGTTTTGACTTAGTAAAAGAAATGTAAATAGTCCAAAAAATAAAACCATAAACAAACCAAGCTATTACACCAAATGATGGGGCAATAACTAACCTAGGTAAATTTCTTTTCAACCAATACATTTAATTTCCTTTTAAAATAAAATACGCGCTATTTAATATAAAACAGCGCGTATATTTGATTATCTATTAACTTGCAGCCTTAACAGCAGCAGCTATTTTTTTAACAGCATCTTGAGATGACATGTTAGAGTTAAAGTGTTCAGTTACAACATCTTGAATTGCACCTTTAACACCTAATTCTAAAGTCATACCATGTGCAAAACTAGGAAGTAACCCACCTTTTTTTGCAGCTGTATTTAGATCAGCATTAGATTGTTTTGCACACTTATCAAATTCATCCATTGAAACATCAAGTCTCGCAGGAATAGATCCTTTATAAATGTTAAAAACTTTTTGGAACTCTTTACCCATAATTAAGCTCGCAAGTAGTTTTTGACCTTCTACTTTTTCTTTTCCTTTAACCTTAAAGAAAATGAACGAATCTACATTGTAAAGATATCCATTGTTAGATGGTGTTGCTGCACAGTAGTAGTCAACATCTGGTTTCAGGCCAGCTGCAGCAAATTCACCTTTTGCCCAGTCACCCATAAGTTGGAATGCAGCTTTGCCTTCCATAACCATACCAGTTGCAACGTTCCAGTCTCTTCCTGGTGAACCTGCATCAGTATATCCTTTTAGTTTTCTCATTTGATCAAATACTTTAACCATTGTGGATCCACTTAAAGTAGCAATATCTGCATCAACAAAAGCTTTTTTGTAAAAATCATTCCCACCTATTCCAAGTGCTACAGCTTCAAAAACAGTTGCATCTTGCCAAGGTTGAGAACCGTGAGCTAAAGGAATAATTCCTTTTGCTTGTAGCTTGTCAGCCGCAGTATTAAATTCAGCCCATGATTTTGGCATTTTGATTCCATTAGAATCTAAAACTTTTTTATTTGCCCAAAACCAATCAATTCTATGTATATTTACAGGTGCAGCACAGTATGCTTTACCATCATCACACTTCATATGATTAGCAACTTGTTTACTTAAAAGTTTGTCCCAACCTTCAGCTTTTGCTACAGCATCAATGTTATACGGTGCTACAACACCTTCTCTATCATAAGCTTGAATAGTTGGTCCTTTAATTTGTGCAGCAGCTGGTGCATCACTCGCAACAATTCTAGCCTTTAATGTTTGCATAGCAGCATCTCCACCACCACCAGCAACTGGCATATCTAACCACTCACCGCCTTGTGCAGCAAAGTCATCTTTCAAAACTTTAAGAGCCTTTGCTTCTCCACCAGATGTCCACCAGTGAAGTACTTCAGCCTTAGAACCAGCATAAGAAAGTGTTGGTGCTAAAACCATTGCTATAATAGCAATAATTATTTTCTTCATTTATTCTCTCCTCTTTTAATTAATTAAAAAATTAAGTTATCTAATCTATAATAAATTGATATTAATTTTTTTAAATACAACCTGCGATTTAAAAATATTTATATGTTTTTTTTTTGAATTAACTAGATTTTTAAAAAAGATTAATTTTTTATTTACAACTAAAAATTGTATTTTTAATAGGTGGTTCTTCTACCTAATCTTGCCGCACCACGTACACCACTGGCATCTCCATATTTGGGTTTTAAGAAAACACCTTCATATTCTTTTCCTATAACATATTTTTTAGTTAAGTTTTCTACTTCATCAAGAAAATCTATTTCATTTGTAACGCCACCACCGAATATGAAAACATCAGGATCAAGAATATTAACTATAGTAGCTAAAGACATTGCAAGGTTAACTTTGAATTCTTCTATCATATTTTCTGCATCTAACTCGTGTCTTCTATAAAGTTCAAATATTTCATTTGATTTTAAATTTTTATTATACTTTTTGTTAAATCTTTTAGCCAAACCTAAGCCTGAAACAAAACTTTCAATCTCTACCTCTCTTAAGTTTGATGTTTTGAGTTCTTCTTTTTGTGCAGCCATGTATGGTAATTGATTATGACCCCACTCACCTGCAACACCATTAGGTCCCGAGACAATTTGTTTATCAATAGCTAATCCACCTCCAGCTCCTGATCCTAGAATTATTCCATAAACAATTTTATAATGTTTACCAGCTCCATCAATTGCTTCTGACAATGCAAAACAATTTGCATCATTTTCACAAAAAACCTCTCTATTCAAAGTTTTTCTTAGATCTTTTTGAAAAGGTTTCTTTTCAATCCAAACACAATTAGGTGCATTTTTAACTAAACCAGTCTGTGGTGAATGAACACCTGGATGGCAAACTCCAACCGGAAATATATGGTTGTGTTTTTTTTCTAGTTCAGCAACCACATCTTTAATTGTTTGAATTATTGAAATATAATCTTTTGGGCAATCTCTTCTAGTTCTGTCAACTTCTTCACCGTTATCTTTTAAAATAACACTTTCTATCTTTGTTGCACCAACATCAAATCCAATTTGCATAACTAATAAGTTGCTCTACCACCACTTAAATCAAAAACTGCAGCAGTTGAAAATGAATTTTCTTTACTAGATAACCAAGTAACTAATGATGCAAGCTCCACTACTTCTGCCATTCTATTTCTTGGGATTTTCGATAAAATATAATCAGTAAATTCTTTTGTTTGTTGTTCAATTATTTTAGTCCTAGCGACTGCTGGTGTTACACAATTTACAGCTATATCTGCTAAAGCCAACTCCTTACCCAATGATTTTGTTAATCCAATTACTGCTGCTTTAGATGCACTATATGCACAGGCATTTGGGTTTCCCTCTTTACCAGCAATTGAAGATATATTAACTATTCTACCATAATTATTTTTTTTCATATAAGGAACAACTGCTTTGCAACAATAAAATACTGCGTCTAAATTTAATTTAATTATTTTAGACCACTCATCTAAAGGATATTCCTCTAATGTTGTATTTAAACCAGATATTCCAGCATTATTAATAAAAATATCTATTTTACCAAATTCACTAAATATCGTTTTTAAATTTTTATTAATACTTTCGAAATTTGTCACATCTACAATTTGAGAAGTTAAGTTTTTTGAATTTACATGTGCTAAAGCATTTTTTATTTCATCTTCATTAATATCCCATATTATAACTTTTGCTCCAGATTCAATAAACCTCTCTACAATAGCCAAACCAAAACCTTGGGCTCCACCAGTTACAATTGCAACTCTATTATTTAAATCAAATTTAATCATATGTTGACCTACTATCTTAGTTTTTTATTAAAATTTTAGAAAATGTAAAGTAATCATTAGATAATTTTCAAAATTAATGAGAGCTAGATGGAAGCCACAAATTAATTCCACCGTCTTTAGCTTTTTTATTAATTAATGACAATTCATTTTTGGAAAAACTTAAATTTTTTAAGCTTTCCACATTTTCTTTTAATTGATTTAAATTTCTCACACCAATTAGAGCTGAAGTCACCGTTTTATTATTTAATGTCCACGCAAGAGCCATTTGAGATAACGATTGGCCTCTTTTTTTTGCAATTGAATTTAATTCATTAATCATTTTAATATTTTTTTTTGTAATTAAACTTTTGTCTAATGACGTAATTTTTTGATTTGCTCTAGAAACTTTTGGTATTCCTTTTAGATATTTTTCAGAAAGCATTCCTTGAGCTAAAGGCGAAAATGCAATGCAACCAATTCCTTTTTTTAAAAGTGTTTTAGTTAAGTCTTTTTCAATCCATCTGTTTATTAGTGAATATGATGGTTGATGAATTAAAATTTTTATATTTCGTGATTTTAGAATTTCAAACATTTGATTAGTTTTTTTTGAAGAATAAGAGGAAACACCTATATATTGAGCTTTTCCAGATCTATAAATGCTTTCAAGTGCATCTGCCGTTTCTTCAAGTGGCGTATTAGGATCAAATCTATGTGAATAAAAAATATCAAAATAATCTACACACATTCTTTTTAGACTTTGGTCACAACTTGCAATTATATGTTTTTTAGATCCCCATTCTCCATAAGGGCCTTCCCACATATCATACCCAGCTTTTGAAGAAATAATTAGTTCATCTCTATATTTTTTT
>JADHQX010000034.1 GCA_016777745.1 Candidatus Pelagibacterales bacterium | reverse complement strand
GTCACAAAGACACTGACAGCATTCGGCGCGATTCTGAATATCTTGATATTGTCGACAAAATTTGGTCGTCGCTTCGGACCTATGTTGAATAGGGGGGCGTGATGAAGCTTTTTGGCTATGAATTGCCTGGTATGTCCTCACTGATCTTGTGGGGGCTTTTGTGGGAGCTTGTTGGGCATCTGGAATTGACCTTTTTTTTACCACCACTGTCGGCGATTTTTCAGACATTGATGGAAATCGGTACGACCAAGGTGTTTATCAAGGCGTTAAGTGATACTGGCTATGCCTTTATTGTTGGCACGGTATCGGCAATTGTGATCGGTATCCCTGTCGGCATTTTGATGGGTAAAAACCGCTTTATTGATGAATTGCTGTTGCCTTGGGTCAATATGTTCCTAAGCGCGCCATTAACTGCGCTGGTGCCTGTTCTGATGGTGCTGTTCGGGTTTGGGTTAAAGGCTATCATTATCACGACGGCGTTATTTGCGATCTGGATCATTGTGTTGAACGCTCGCGCTGGCGTTCTGCAGATTAATCGGTCCCTTGTTGAAATGGCACATTCTTTTGGTGCATCACCCAAAGACGCCTTTTTCAAAATCTATTTTTGGGCAGCTTTGCCGGAAATTCTTGGCGGTGTCCGGATTGGTTTTATTCGCGCGGTCAAGGGTGTCATTATTGGGCAATTGCTGATATCAATTGTTGGGTTCGGCGCTCTGTTTGAACTCTATTCTGCAAATTTCTTGATGAAGCATTTCTGGGCAGTGCTATTGGTGCTGTTTGCGCTGGCTTTCTTGATTGCAGAATTTTTGGCCTATCTTGAGCGGCGCGTTGCCTATTACGCGGCACGCCGGTCTGTCTAATCTATTTGCTTTGTTATTGGTAAAAGGAAAATTCCAAGATGACGAATTATGTAATTGAGCCGGCACGGCAAGTCAGCTTGCCAGTTCGTGGCAGTGATGCTGTTTTTCCGGTGCGCCGGATCTATTGTATTGGCCGTAATTACGCCGATCACGCGATTGAAATGGGGCATGACCCGGATAAAGAACCGCCATTCTTTTTCCAGAAAAATGCGGAAAATGTTGATACCAGCGGTGAGTTTCCGTACCCGCCACAAACCAGTGATGTGCATTTCGAAATGGAAATGATTGTTGCGCTGAAAAGTGGCGGTGTTGATATTCGTGAAGAAGATGCGCTTGATCATGTGTTTGGCTATGGTCTTGGGCTGGATATGACGCGCCGCGATTTGCAGGGCGAGGCCAAAAAGATGGGTCGTCCTTGGGAAATCGGCAAGGCGTTTGAAAGATCGGCACCGATGAGCGAGTTGGTGCCAGCCAGTGACACCGGGCATCTTGAACAGGGGCGGATTGCGCTTCAGGTCAATGGCGCCGAACGTCAAATTGGTGATTTGAACCAGATGATTTGGAAAGTGCCGGAAATGATTGCGTATTTATCGCGCTTTTATGACATTGCTGCTGGTGATCTGATCATGTCTGGAACGCCAGCCGGTGTCGGGCCAATCGAACGTGGTGACGTGATGGTTGGCGAGGTTGAAGGTATCGGATCATTTACCGTTACCGTTGTCTGATAATACACCATTCGCCAAAACAGCCATTGGCTGAAACCGAAATTGGCCAAAATAGCCTGAAATGAAAACAGATCTGGGCGTGGGGCTAGTCGATTGCTAGAACCGCGCCCATGCCTGACGCGGCATGTTCCAGCATATGGCAATGAAATAGCCATAGACCCGGGTTATCGGCCTTGAAAACAAGGCTGATACGTTCTCGCGGCTGCATAAGCCAAGTGTCGCGCTGGCCTGTGGGAAGCGCCATCGTCGGGTCATTCGACATAACCCAGAAATGATGGCCATGAAGATGCATTGCATGACGCCATGCTGTATCGTTATAAACATCAAGTGACACAAGATCATTTTGATCAATCTCGGCAAAAAGCGTTGAATAATCGCCAATCTGGCCGTTAAAAGCCCATAGTTTTTTGTGTTTTTGCGCCAATTCGCGAAGTGACAATTCCGCCCCTTCAAACATCGCTGTCTGCAAATTGCCCATCGCGCCGCCCTGCATGTGAATTGGGATGCGGCGTAGTTGCTTCAAAGATGGCAACGCCGCCGGTTTTGGCGTGTTAATCGGCGTTTTACTATGGCTTGACGGGCCAAGCGCAGGATCAACAAGCAGGGTTGCCGCCGGATAAGGCTCGCCAGTGCTGATTTCGGCAATCTCGATACTGCCACGATCCATATCCAGAATAACATCGGCGCGTTGCGCTGGTGCCAAGATGATTTTTGTCACTTGCTCAGGCTGGCAAAAAGCACCATCAAGCGCGATCAAGGTCGCCGCCGCATTGGTCAATTGGAACGTCATGATTCGTGCATTCGCGGCGCTGATCAGGCGTAAACGGATGCGCGCTTTGTCTTTCACCCGAAATTCGGGTGCCGATTTACCATTGACGGTAAGCCAGTTACCAAGCCGTCCGCCATGTGACCAATCATGCAACCCGCCCATTGATGCTTGGTCAATTTGCGCATCATTATCCAGCCGCCAATCATCAACCATCAAACATAGATCATGGTCAACATCAGGATCTTGGTCATCATCAATGATCAAGGGGCCATAAAGCCCGCGTGCCACCTGTTCCCAGCCCATATTATGGGCGTGATACCAATAGGTACCGCTGTCATTTAGCGGGAATTCATAAGCGAATGTCTCGCCGGGTTCGATCGGTGCTTGCGTTAGATTGGCAACACCGTCCATTTCATTCAAATTACGAATACCGTGCCAGTGAATGGTCGTTGCCATATCAAGGTTGTTCCGAACCTCGGCGCGAAGCACATCGCCTATGCGATAGCGCAGCATTGGGCCCGGGCAAGATTGGTTGTAAAGCCATAGATCAGTGTCAGGCTGGCCGGCACCAGCAATGTTTAGCCGTGTCTTGCCAGCCGTGATTTGCTGCATTGGCGTTGCGGCATTGAGGCGTGTCCATGGGGACGGCGCAACCAATGAACTTGTCGCACCAGCAGCGGCGAGGGTGAGGAAATGACGTCTTTTCATTCTTGGAAAATAACACCTAATCGCGATATTGACGATGGGAAATCACAGGCATCGGCTGATTTGTCACAGGTGACGCCAGCCAAGTTGTGACCATGAGCCATCAGGTTAGGGGGTTGCATTGGGAAAAAACAAAGGCCTGTTTTCATGCTGGAAAGTGGCAATTGCGGTTTGCCCCTTGGGCGATAACAGCCAATTGGCAAAAATACGAGACTCGGCCGCCTTTATTGTTGGGCAATGGATTTGGCTAACCAAAACAACGCCATATTGGTTGAATAATGCCGGATCCCCCTGAAACAGCGGCATATGTGTGGTTTTGTTTTTGAATGTCAGCCATGTTGCGCGATCGGTCAGGGCATAGGCATCAGCCTGAACCGCAAAATTGAGCGTTGCCCCCATACCAAGGCCAGTTTCAAGATACCATTTGCCGCTAGCATCTGTCGGTGTTGTGCGTGCGGCCTGCCAAAATCGGCGTTCGGCCTTATGTGTGCCGCTATCATCGCTTCGTGACGCGAATCTGGCTTTGGCCGCGGCAATTTTCTGAAAAGCCTCAATTGTTGTTTTGGCGGTTCCGATTTGTGCCGGATCATTTTTGGGACCAACCAGAATGAAGTCATTATACATCAAATCATGGCGCTGACTGCCAAAGCCATCGGTCACAAATTTTTCTTCATCAATTTTTGAATGGACAATGACCAACTCGGCATCACATTTTTTGGCATTGCGAAGCGCCTGACCCGTGCCAACGGCAACAATACGCACATCAATATCGTTTTCAGTCTCGAATAACGGCAATAGATGGTCATAAAGGCCTGAATTCTGGATTGAAGTGGCGGATTGAACAATGATCACTGGTGCGGCCGCATGGCCAGCCATGGCGAAAAAGCCGGTCAAAAGCGTGATATAACCCGCCATCACCAATCGTGTAAAACACGATAGGCGGCACAAATTTGAAAAAAAGCTGAAAACAAGCCGGAACATTCTAATGTTTTATTGAATATTAAGAAGCGTTGCAAACCCGATGTTTTGTTTTTCATATCGCCTCGCATATAGATAATAGGTAAGGTTAAGGCGGACTTGATTTGTTGGCAAAGGAGGTCATTTTTGACCGCAGCGAAAAAGACACGGCATGCGGCCCAAGAACCGGGGGTGCGTACAAAATTATTCATTGCTGATGAGACCATTGGCCTTGGCAAAATTAATCTGCTGGCCTTGCTTGGCGAGGCTGGGTCGATCAGCGCGGCGGCGCGCCAGATGGGAATGAGCTATCGCCGTGCGTGGTTCCTGCTTGATTCAATGCAAAGCGGGTTTCGTGACCCGTTGTTTGTGACCGAGCGCGGCGGATCGAGCAAGGGCGGGGCTAGATTAACCCCGCTTGGCAAAGATTTGATTCGCCGCTATCGGGCGCATGTTGCCCTTGTTGACGATCAATCAGCCGATATTCTGTCATGGATGCGGTCCGTTCAGATTGATCATAATGATGATTAGGCGGTGTTGTTTGGGAAAACAGCGCTGGCAACGGGTTCATCTGCGTTAAAAAAGCTGCTAGGGTAAACGCAATATTATTTAATTTAGGGTTTTACTGATAATGAAATTTCCACCATGGCATCAACGGCCTGATGAATTTGATCCGGAAACGCATCGTGAGGGCATTTTGGACAGCCAGTCCTTTTTACGCGTTGCTGACCAGTTTATCTCGCTGGCAAATCAGCGAAACAAAAAGATTGAATCAACCGAATTACAGATGGTCATGCTGTATGCGGCGGCACGTTATGCCGCACATGTTGGCAAAAATGTTTTGAATGTTGAGGAACAGGAAGATTTTGTTCAGCATATGGTGGCGCAATATACTGATATGTTGCGTGAACATATGGCCGATCCAACGGTTTAGAAAAAGGGTTTGTTTGTTTTGCGTTTGTTTGGTCAGTCTATTTTTGCCGCAGTTTTGTTTGGTGGTGCCTTTATGGGCGTCGCGGCCAAAGCCGATACCGCTGTTGAACGAGGGCTAAAAGTGGTGCGCGAACATTGCACGCGATGCCATGTTGTGCCGGGGATCAACCCTTATGGCGGTATTGGATCAACCCCGTCCTTTTCGGCGATGAAATGGCTTGATGATTGGGCATATCGATTTGAGGTTTTTTATATTTTGCCGCCGCATCCATCACTTGTGCGGATCGAAGGTGTAAGCGAGCCAAGAAGTGACGCCCTGCCAGCCTTTAGCAAAGAAATCATCCTTACCCTTGAGGATGTTGATGACATATTAGAATTTGTTAAAACCCTGAAAACACCCGAATAACGGGCAGCGTTTAAACAGACAAAATCTCGAAATTACAAAGCCTGATCCATTAGGCCCATTATGATAGGAATGACGATGAGCAAAGACCAACGCGAAGATATGACCGCCAGTGAAATGGCAATGCGGAAATTTTTAAAGCAGCTTGGCGTGACCGCGCATCAGGAATTGGCTGACGCGCTTGCCAAAGCGGTGGCCGATGGCAAGATTGCGGCTGGCGCAGAAGTGGCGGTAACAGCGCGTGTCGAGATTGCCGATCTGCAATTCACACATGATGTCACGGCAAATTTGGTGGCACCTGAATAAATGACCGCTTTGACCCAAGACTTGATTCTGGCGGCGCTAGCGAATGTTCAGGATCCATCGCAGGGGCGCGATATTGTTGCGCTTGGCATGGTAACCGGCTTGCAAATCAAGGATAGCAATATCAGTTTTGCCCTTCAGGTGCCGGCGCATCGCGGGCCAGCCATGGAACCGGTGCGTCGTGCTGCGGAAAAGGCGGCGCTGGCGATCGAAGGCGTGACCAGCGCAACCGTGATGGTTACCGCGCATGCTGGCGATCAGGGGGGCATGAGCGCCCTGTCTGAAGATGAAGGGCCGGTAACCGAAAAAGTTCTTGAAAGCAAGGTGCGCCGCTTTGTTGCCGTGGCATCGGGCAAGGGCGGTGTTGGTAAATCGACAACAGCGGTAAATCTGGCCATTGCCCTGCGCCTTGAGGGGTTGCGGGTTGGTTTGCTTGATGCCGACGTTTATGGCCCGTCACAACCGCGCATGCTTGGCGTTAGTGGTCGTCCGGCGTCGGCGGGTGGTGACATGGTAAAGCCGCTGGAAAGCTATGGCGTGCATCTAATGTCGATGGGATTGCTGGTGCCTGACGATACGGCGATGATCTGGCGCGGGCCGATGGTGCAATCGGCGTTAACGCAAATGCTGGACTCGGTTGCATGGGGTGTGCTTGATGTGATCATTATTGATTTGCCGCCCGGAACCGGTGATATTCAGATATCATTGGCGCAACAGGTGAATTTGGCAGGGGCGGTGATTGTGTCAACGCCGCAGGATATTGCCCTTCTTGATGTTGTCAAGGCATTGACAATGTTTGAAAAAGCGAATGTGCCGGTGCTGGGAATGGTGCAGAATATGTCGCATTGGAGCTGTCCGGATTGTGGCCGGAAAGACCATATTTTTGGCGATGGTGGTGCCGCGCGCGAGGCGGAAAAACGTGGGATTGAACTGCTTGGGGAAATTCCTTTGTCGATGGCAGTGCGGGTTGGATCGGATTCAGGAACCCCCATTGTTGTTGCCGAGCCGCAATCTGAACAGGCAAAGACCTATCGCACTATTGCCAAACGTTTGATGGAGGTCGCCGACCTTCGCAATGAGGAAAGCGCATGACATTATATTACGAAGATGATCCGGCCGATCAAACAACTGTGCCACAATTGCCGCCTTTGCTACGGGCAGTTGAAGTGCCTGCTGGTCAGGATGTGCTGGCCAAGGCCGTCGCGGTTGCCGCAAATACCGAAGTTGGCACTGTTTTTTATGCTGAAAGAATCGACCGGATGCAGATTGCCGTTCGGCTAGAGCCGGATGTTGCGGTTCGTCAAGCTGGGCAGATGCTGTTTGCGATGATGATTGGGCTTGGTGATTCAATCGGGGCGCTGGCGCCGCCTGAAATTGCCGTTACCTATCAATTGCCGGGCTATGTAATGTTAAATCGTGGGCGTGCCGGCATGGTGCGTCTGGTGATTGATCCGGCAGCAGGCAGCGATGACGTGCCAGAATGGATGATTGTCAGCGCCGATGTACGTTTGATCGCCGAAGAACAGGATCAGGCTGAATGGTCGCAAACCCCTGGGGCGGAACAAACCTCGATGGCCGAAGAAGGGGGCGGGTTTATTTCGCGCACCCGCTTGGTTGAATCAAGCTGCCGGCATTTTCTGGCTTGGGTCAACCGCTGGCAAGATGACGGGTTCCGTCCGCTTTATGACAGTTGGATGCAGCGGTTAGAAGCATCCGCGCCAATTGATTTCGCTGGTGGCGAACAGGCTGAATGGCTGGGTCTTGATGAACATGGCGGCGCGTTGGTCAAGCTTGATGGAAAAGCATCATCGGTTATGCCACATGAACTCGAAGCTGTTTGTGGCACGCCAGTTCTGCCCTAAGGGGCTGGTCTGTTATGGATAGGGAATTGGTAAACCAGCTATGAAACTTGCAAAAACCATCCGGTTTGACCCGTCTGATCTGAATGTGTTTCCGCTGGCAGCCGATGAAGGCGAATGGGCGCTTGTTGGCACTTTCTGCTTTGCCGGTATTGGTGAGGCCGATATTAAAGGCAAGGTAAAACAAGCGTTTAGCAATGGGTTTTTGGGGCTTGACTCAATGGGCTTCTCAACCTTGGTTAGCATTGTCACGGTAAAGCCGGATGATCTTGATACGATTGAAAAACGGCTTTGTTCGATTTTTATGAATGAGTTTGGTGCCCCTGACGAAGCAGCGGCGATGGTCGCGGTAACTGAAGAAATCAAGTTCATGGCAGATTTATGCGCCGAACATAAAACCGGCACTTTGCTGGCGATTCAGCGCAGCCTTGGCGATGATGGAATTCGCGAGTCTTTCCGCAGCCTTGCCAAGCCTGAATCTTGCGCCGAGCAGAAAATATGGACAATGGTCGATGATGATGACCCAGCAGATAGTGCAGGGCCTCACGCGCATGGTCAGGGATAATAGGCACCGTTGATTGGGCCTTCATGGAGTTTGAAAACGTAATGAGCAATGATTTTTGGCTTACATCTGGATGGCATTTAACACTTCGTGACGATCACGGGCATATGGTGCCAAGCGCCGATTTTATGCGCGCCTATTTCATGCGTGAAGAAGTGGCCCCGGAAGAGGGGTCATGTGATGCTGAAATTGCGCTTCATAAGAAATTGGTTGATGATCCTTTTGCAACGGTGGCGCCAACGGATCTATTTGAAATTGCTGATAAAGATGTTGTACATAATTATCAGGCGGTTTTGCGGTTCCGTAATTTTCTGGCAGATTACCCGACTTTGGAATCGGCTTATATGGCAATGGCACGCAATGCCCAGCCAAATATCCCACCGCTGTTTTTTGAACAGATAGCGCAGATTATTCTTCGCAATATTCTTGATGGCGAAACCGACCCCTTGCAATTGCGGGCAGCCGAGATTCTATTCCGCAATCAGGTGGTAACGCTTGATGATGGGCGCATCATGGTTGCTGATCATGCAACAGTGCAGCTTCAATCAGGCATGCAAAAGGCGCTTGAGCCAACAAGCGCAAATGATGAGGTGCAAATTGATATTCTTGCCACGGAAACGGCCGATGAATATTGGGAACGATCCGACCTATTTAACACCTCAATTGACATCGCCTATACCCAGCCAGCACTTGATGGTTTGGCGCGGGTTTTAGAAAAATGGATTGCACATTTTCTGCCTCTTGCGGTTCGCGTTTCGCCAATGGTCAAAATCGAAGATGAAGCCTGGTCGTGGCATATTGGCCTTGATGCCGAAGCCACCAAAATTCTGAATGATCTGTATCGTGGTGATGAAGTTGAAGAGCCTCGATTGAGGCGCATTTTATGTCTTTTCAAATTGGAGACCGATAACGGGTTTGTCGCTGAAATGGCGGGTAAACCGGTTTATCTTGGGCTGGCAATGGATGAGGCAGGAGTTGTAAGAATGAAGCCGCAGAACTTACTTGTAAATCTGCCGGTTAGCGATCCATCTTAATTTAATGCTTAAATATATTTCAGGCTGATCTGCGGCAGGTTTCGAATCCAACCTGCCGCAGATTTAGCGGCTTGATTAATTCAGGTAATCGTCAGTTGTGCGGGGTTTTGGCCGATCGCGCATTTCCATCATTTTATCTTTTTGCTCGAACATGGCCTCAACACGGCAATCCTCACACATTTTCAAAATGTCGGTCTTTGCGCTGTCTTGAAACATGCTGTGATCAGCAAGCTTGCTGATAACCCGCTCGATTGATTTCGAACTGCCAAATGGTTTGCCGCATGATGTGCATTCAAATGGTGTATCTTCGATAATCAGCTCGGTTGCCATCGCGCTGTCGGCAAGATTGAATTGCGGCGCAAGCGCGATCACTTTTTCAGGGCAGGTTGCAACGCAAATACCGCATTGCAGACAGGCATCTTCACGGAACAGCAATTGCGGTGCATCAGGATTATCTTGCAACGCGCCAGCTGGGCAAGCGCTGACACAAGACAGGCATATCGTACAATTGTCTGTGTCAATCTCAACACGGCCATAAGGTGCACCAGCAGGCAAATCAATCACGGTTCCCGCCGTGCCATTTGCATTGGCAAGGCCGCGCATGGCAAGCCGTGTCATTGAACGCGGCGCACCAATCGGGCTGAATGGCGCTGATTTGGCATTGTTTTTACATGGGCTGTTGTAAAAGATTTCGGCAACCGCGTCAGGGTCGACAGCATCAACAAGGATAATGCGGTTATCAGCATCAGCATTAACACCGGCAAGCATTGATCGTGCCAATGTCACCTGATCGACAAGCGGGGCATTTTCAACATCTTTGGCTGGATTCAGCAGCACAAAGACCTGCTGATAACCAAGCGCAATTGCCGCCACCATAATATCATGTCCAGCACGGCCCATTGCATGCATCGAAACAGGTAGCAGGCTGGCTGGTAATCCGCGGCCAAAACGGGCAATGGTTTCAATCATTTCAGCGCCATAGGAGTCATCATGAAGCAACAGGCTTGGGGTTTTGCCGCCAGCTGTCTGATAATAATCGTGAAGGTTAGCGATGCTGGTTAACAGCCCGTCTGCAGGCGGGTAGGCGGTTTGTGCCGCACCCGATGGACAGACTGCGCCACAAAGCCCACAGCCACCGCAAATGGCCGGATCAATCGAAACATGATCGCCACGGCTTTGAATGGCGCCGGCTGGGCAGACATCAAGACAGCGTGAACAGCCGCCAATTTTATTGCGCGAATGGGCGCATAGATTTTCGTCAAAATTCACATAGATTGGCTTTTCAAAGCCGCCAATCATTTGCGCGGCTTCGCTCTCGATGGCGGCAAGCGCGTTGATGTCATCACCAGCGGCGCGGAAATATCCGTCGCGTTTTTCCCAACCGGTGAAAAGGGGCGTATCGCCCGTCAGGTCAATCAGAATATCGCAGCTTGTTTCGACATCATTTGCTCGATTTTCAAATTGAAGCGTGTCACGGCTTGATGGCAAGGCCGCGCCAAATTGGTCAACCACTATATCGAAATGCGTGAAATGGCCTTTGGCGCTTTTGATTTTACCGGTTGCAAGGATGCCGCAGTCCTTTGTTGGAAATAGATCATCGTTTGGATTGGCAATCATAACGGTAACGCCCAATTGACCATTTAATTTCTGGCCAAGCGCAATGGCAGCATCGGCACCGCCGTTCGGACGACCCATATCGGCATAAATTAAACAGCGGCCGTCAGAATTTAG
>JADHQX010000033.1 GCA_016777745.1 Candidatus Pelagibacterales bacterium | reverse complement strand
TTAGTTTGCCTGATATTTCATTTTGAGTTGATCTTATTTTTGCTGAGCACTCAAGCTCTTGATTTACAATTTCTTTATCTAGTAAATTTATATTTTTAAAAAAAATTTTATTTTTTTGAAGATTTTCCAATGGAGAAAGAACAATATAGTTTTGATCTTTATTCACTTCCTTCACATAGAGGGGCTGATTTTGACCGCTAACACCAACACCTTTTCTTTGACCTACGGTATAATTAGCAATTCCTTTATGATTCCCAATAATATTTCCATTTATGTCAAATATATTACCTTCTTTGTTTATATCTGGTTGAATCTTGTTTATTAAATCCCTGTAAGAGTCAGATGATACAAAACATATATCTTGGCTATCTGGTTTATCACTAACAATTAAATTATAATCATCTGCCATTTGTCTTATTTCTGATTTAAAATAATTACCAAGAGGGAAACGAACATAATCTAATTGATCTTGAAGAGTCGCAAACAAAAAATAACTCTGATCTTTTGTTTTATCTTTTGCTTTAAAAAGTTTTGATTCTTTTAGTCCTCCCTTTCTTATTGCATAATGCCCTGTAATGAGAGCATCAGCTTTTAGTTTTTTTGATTCCTCTAGTAAATCAGAAAATTTTACAGTTTGATTACACTGTATACAGGGAACAGGAGTTTCACCATTTGCATAAGAGTCAACAAAATTACTAATAACTCCATTAAAAAATTTATCTTGATAATCAAAAACTTTATGAGGAAAATCATACTGTTTGGCAACTTTTTTTGCATCATTAATATCTATTCCAGCACAACAAGATTTTGATTTTGACGAATTAGGTTGATTATACAACCTAAGAGTTACTCCCGTAACATCGTATCCTTCCATTTTTAACTTAACTGCCGCGACAGAGCTATCCACACCGCCAGACATTGCTACAATTACTTTAGTGTCTTTTTCTTTTTTATTAAAACCTAGAGAGTTCATATTTTTATATCTATATATTTACAAAGTCTTATTACTTCAATAATAGCTTTAACATAATGGTTGATTTATTAATTCCAGGTCCAGAGGGTAAAATAGAAGCAAAATACACACACAATAATAATGATCAATCCCCAATAGTTCTTATTCTTCATCCAGACCCTTCCAGAGGAGGGACTATGAACACTAAAATTGTTTTTAAACTCTATAAATTATTTATTAAAAATGGCTTTTCAGCAATAAGGTTCAACTTTAGAGGAGTTGGGAAAAGTCAGGGAGTTTACGATGACGGCGAGGGAGAGCTGAGTGATGCTGCCAGTGTATTAGACTGGCTGCAACAATATAATACGAACTCAAAGATATGTTGGGTCGCAGGCTTTTCATTTGGTGCTTGGGTTGCAATGCAATTACTAATGCGAAGACCTGAAATAAATGGTTTTGTTAATATTTCACCCCCTGCAAATCTTAGAGATTTTAGTTTTCTCGCTCCATGTCCATCTTCAGGACTAATTGTACATGGAGATAAAGATAATATTGCTTCTTTTGACTCTTCAAAGATATTGGCAGAAAAATTACAAAAACAAAAAAAAGTTGATATCAAATTTAAACCCATAAAAGGTGCAGATCATTTTTACGAAAATTATACTGAAGAATTCAGCAATATTGTTGAAAGCTACATTAAAGATAGTCTAAAATCTTAATTAAATAAATATATGAAATACAAGTCAGATTTTTTGAGAGAAATCAACTCTCGTGGTTTTATTTATCAATCAAGCGACATTGATAATTTAGATAATTTAATATCTAAAAAAAAAATAACTGCCTATATTGGTTTTGATATAACTAGTGATAGTCTCCACATTGGAAGTTTAGTTCAGTTAATGCTCCTTAATTGGTTAGATGAATTTGATCACAAAACAATTGCTTTAGTTGGTGGTGGCACCACATTAGTAGGCGACCCATCAGGAAAAGATAGTACAAGAAAAATTATGACACCAGATGAAATTTCTAAAAATATAGAAAAAATAAAGAAAACTTTTAATAACTTTATTGATTTAAATAAGAATGGTTCAATAATTAACAATTACGATTGGTTAGCAAATTTAAATTATATTAGTTTTTTAAGAGATATAGGTTCTAAATTAAGTATTAATAAAATGCTAACATATGAGTCAGTAAAAAACAGATTAGATAGAGAGCAGCCTCTTACATTTTTAGAATTTAATTATATGCTCCTCCAGTCATATGATTTTTATCATCTAAAGAAAAATTATAATTGTGTTCTGCAGATGGGTGGCTCTGATCAATGGGGCAATATTATTAATGGCATAGATTTAGTAAGAAAAATGCTTAATGAAAAAGTGTTCGCACTTACCTCTCCATTAATAACAAATGCTGATGGCTCAAAAATGGGCAAAACTGCAAAAGGTGCAATCTGGTTAGATGAGTCAAAACTAAGTAATTTTGATTTCTATCAATTTTGGAGAAATATTGAAGATGAAAATACTACTAAATTTTTAAAATTATTTACAAAAGTAAGTTTAAATGAAATCGAAAAATTATCACAATTAAAAGGTCAAGAGATTAATGAAGCAAAAAAAATTCTTGCATTTGAGGTAACAAAAATAACTAGGGGCTTAGAGTCTGCGCATGAAGCAGAAGAAATCGCAAATAATATCTTTACTAAAAAAACTCTTGATGAGAGGATTCCTTCATTTGATGTTAAATTTTCTGAAATAGAAGGTTCGAATTTTTTAATTTTAGATGCAGTTGAAAAACTTAATTTAAGCAAAAGCAGAGGTGATACTAAAAGATTAATTAAATCTAAAGGTATAAAGGTAAATGATGAAATTTTTATCTCACAAGATTTATCTCTTAAAGTTTACTCTAAATTATCAGAAATTAAAATCAGTGTTGGTAAAAAGAATTTTGGAATTTTAAGAATTAAAAGATAATACATTATAGAGAAAGTGATTTTTCTAAAAAACCATCAATTTCTCCATCTAGAACATCATTCACATTAGATAACTCATGATTTGTTCTTAAATCCTTAATTAATTTATATGGATGTAATACATAAGATCTTATTTGACTCCCCCATCCAATTTGTTGTTTTTGATCATTAATTACATTTTCTTTTTCTTTTTTCTTTTGTAACTCGTATTCATATATTCTAGATTTTAACATATTCATTGCATACGCTTTATTCTTATGTTGGGATCTGTCATTCTGACATTGCACAACAATGTCGGTAGGGATATGTTTAATTCTAACTGCACTATCTGTAGTATTAACATGCTGTCCACCAGCTCCTGAAGCTCTATATGTATCAATTCTCAGGTCTGATTCTTGTATTTCAATTTCAATTTTATCATCTATTTCAGGGTAAACCCAAACACTTGCAAAACTTGTATGTCTTCTTTTGTTACTATCAAAAGGGGAAATTCTAACTAATCTGTGTATGCCACTTTCTCTTTTTAACCATCCATAAGCATACTCTTTTTCAATTTTAATTGTTGTTGATTTTATACCTGCTTCCTCTCCTCTGGTTTCCTGTAAAAGTAATACTTTGGCTTCTTTTTTTTCAGCCCATCTTATATACATTCTAGTAAGCATTTCAGCCCAATCTTGGCTTTCAGTTCCACCAGCTCCCGCATGAATTTCAAGAAAAATATTGTTGGGATCTGCGTTTTCACTCATTAAATTTTCTAATCTTGATTTATTTGAAATATCGAGAAGTTTTGATGTTTCGACTAAAAGTTGGTCAATATACTCTTCATTAGTTTCTTTAACTGCAATTTTAAAAAAATCTTCAATGTATTCAAGATTTTCCTTAATAAAATCAAAATCTTTAATTTTATTTTCTATATTTTTTAACTTTTGGAATATTGGTTTCGCATTATTATCTTTCCAAATATCAGGGTTTTCACTTTTAATTTTTAGTTGTTTTAACTCCTCCCTTAAAGCAAAGAAGTCAAACTCCCCTCCTTAGTAAATCATAATTATTTTTTATGATTACTATATTTTCTTCAATTAATTCTTTAGGTGTCATTAGTTTGTTAATAAAGCACCTGTTCCAGAAATGGAATTGCTAATTATACCCAGGGAGTCTAAAATACTAATATCATCTTGAGTATAGGGTTCAGATCCTTCAATAAAAGCCTCCATAATACTTTCTTTATCATTTGAAGGAAGTCCAGTTTTATTATTTATTTTAACAAAACTCAAACCAGAGGGAACTTTAAAAGGAATGTTATTTTCATTAGTATTAGATTTTATTATGAAATCTTTAAATATTGGAACTGCCACAGATGAACCTGTTTGTTTATATCCTAGGTTTTTTGGAGTATCGTGACCAACAAAAACACCAACTACTAAATCAGGTGAATAGCCAATAAACCAAGCATCTTTGTTATCATTAGTTGTTCCTGTCTTACCGGCAAGAGGTATTTTTAAATCTCTTAAACTTCTAGCTGTTCCTCTTTGTATTACCCCCTCCATCATAGAGGTAATTTGGTAAGCTATTTTAGGATCAATTACTTCTTTGGCTGTATTATTTATTTCAGGTAATTTAGAATTATTATTTATCGTCTCTAATTTACAATTATTACAAAACTTATTTGAATTATCTAAAATTTTTATTCCTTTCCTAGAATAAATACTTTTAATAATATTTGGTTTAATTTCTCTACCGCCATTTGCAATTATGCCATAGGCATTTACTAAATCAATTAATGTCACTAAACCTGAACCTAGTGACATCGACATATTTTTATCTAAATATTTTGCAATCTTAAAATCTCTTGCTGTAGATAAAATTGTATTAATACCAATTTTATTTGCTAATCTTATAGTCATCAAATTCCTTGATTTTTCAATACCTGTTCTCATTGTAGTTAAGCCATAAAACTCATCAGAATAATTTGCTGGTTTCCATTTTGGTAAACCTGGTCCCTGATCAATTACATAAGGAGCATCTAATATTAATGTGGATGGAGTATAACCCTTATTTAGTGCTGAGATATATACAAATGGCTTAAAAGCAGATCCTGGCTGCCTCATTGCTTGAATAGATCTATTGAATTGACTAAGCTGAAAACTAAACCCACCCGACATCGCAAGAACATCTCCTGAAAAAGGGTCAATAACTATAATCGCCCCATTTACATTTGGAATTTGTCTAACAACATATGATAAATTATTTTTTTCAATAAATAATAAATCATTTTTTTCAAATTTTTGATTAACTAGCCACTGGTTAGTTTTAAGGTTTAGATCAACTTCAATATTTTTTAAATTATTACTTGATACAAATAATTTATCTAAGCTTACCTTTTCAATTTTTGTCAAAAACCATTTATTAGGAAAAGGATTTTTAATTTTTTTAATTACATCTTTAAATTCTCCATCATAGTCTTTTAAATTACCTATAACCCCTCTCCAACCTTGATTTTTATCATACTTAATTAAACCATTAATTAGTGATTCTTCAGCTAAATATTGCAAATCACTATTTAGAGAGGTTTTTATAATTAAACCCTCAGAGTATAAAGTTTCAGTTCCGTAATTTAAAAAAAGTTTTTTTCTAATTTCTTCATAAAAATAATTGCCGCCAATAAATGATCTATTGTCTCTAGCAATTAATTGAATTGGTTTATTTTTAAAATTAAGATCATCATATTGTATAAAACCGTTTTCATACATTCTATCAATTACCCAATTTTTTCTTGCAAATGCTTTTGCATAATTTTTTTTAGGATTATAATTATTCGGAGCTTTAGGCAATGATGCTAAAAAAGCAATTTCACTTAAGTCTAATTCACTAATTGATTTATTAAAATAATTTAAACTAGCAGCAGCAATTCCATAAGACTTAAATCCCAAATAAATATCATTTAAATATAATTCTAATATTTGATTTTTACTTAAAATATTTTCTATCCTTATGGATAATAATATTTCTTTAATTTTTCTATCAAAACTTACTTCATTTGATAACAATAAATTTTTAACAACTTGTTGTGTGATAGTTGAAGCACCAATAAGTCTTTGATTATTAAAAGTTGCAAATATATTGGATATTGCTGCTCTAATTATGGCAATGAAGTCTATTCCAAAATGAGAATAAAAATTTTTATCTTCAGAAGATAAAAAAGCATTAATTAATTGTTTTGGTATTCTCTCTATTGGAATGAAAATTCTTTCTTCTCTATGATATGATTTTAATAAAACGCCATCTGAGCTATAAAGCCTTGAAGATAATTCTGGTTTATATTGAAGTATTTTACTATAGCTTGGCAATTCAGGAGTATATTTCCATAAAAGACTAAAAAATAATAAACTTATCATGAGGGCTAATAAGGTAAAACAAATTATTAAAATTTTTAAAATTTTAAACATATTGATAAAACTAGATTGTGAAATAGATAAAAATATGACAATAGATAATAATTAACAAAAAAATATTACTAATTCAAATTCTATTAATAATGATCAAAAAATACAAAATATACAACGGAGTTTCCCAAAAATGTCAAAAACAATACTTATTGATGCATCTAATTCAGAACAAACACGAATCGCAGTTACTACTAATGATAAACTAGATGACTTTGAAATAGAGTCTAATAAAAAAAATTCAGTAAAGGGCAATGTATATCTTGCTAAAATAACTAGAGTAGAACCGTCATTACAAGCTGCTTTTGTTGAATTTGGTGCAAATAGGAATGGTTTCTTGCCATTAAATGAAATTCATCCTGATTATTTTAAAATCCCATCAGCTGATAAAGAGGAAGTAAAGAAATTGTATGATAAATTAACTGAAAATAATGAACACGTTGAAGATAATAAAAAACCTTTATCTAAAGATCAAGATGATGAAATAAACAATGGTAATATTGCAAAAGAAAATGACAGCGAAAATATTAATATAAAAGTTATAAATTCAAAAAAAAATTATATAAATTTTTTTAGAAAATATAGAATTCAAGATGTCATAAAAGCTAGACAAGTTATTCTTGTTCAAGTTAATAAAGAAGAAAGAGGTTTAAAGGGAGCTGCATTGACTACTTTTTTATCATTTGCAGGAAGATATTGTGTTTTAATGCCTAATAGCCTTAATAATGATGGAATATCAAGAAAAATTGGTGATATAGAAGAAAGAAAAAAACTAAAACAAATTATTACTTCAGTTAATATACCTGAAAATATGTCTGTAATTGTAAGAACTGCAGGAATAGGTAAAACAAAAAAAGAAATTTCTAAGGATTTGACATTCTTAATTTCTCAATGGAATAAAATTAGACAATTAACTATTAAATCAGAAGCACCTGCATTAATTTATGAAGAAGGAAGTATATTAAAAAAAACAATAAGAGATATGTTGACGGAAGACGTAGATTCAATCTTAGTGGAAGGTAAAGAAGCATTCGATGAAATTAAAAAATTATCAAAAAGCCTTACTCCAGGACAAACAAAAAAAATTAAAATTCATAAAAATAATGAAAAATCACTATTTGCTGAAAATAATTTAGAAAAACAGATAAACGATCTTTTTAGCTTAACAGTAAAACTTCCTTCAGGTGGTTCTATTGTAATTAATACAACAGAAGCACTTGTAGCAATTGATGTTAATTCAGGAAAAAATACTATTGAAAGAAATATTGAGAATACTGCTCTAAAAACCAATATGGAAGCAGCAGTTGAAGTGGCAAGACAACTCAGATTAAGAGATTTAGGTGGTTTAGTTGTTATAGATTTTATAGATATGGATGATTATAGAAATAATTTCAAAGTAGAAAAAATAATAAAATCAGCATTGTATAAAGATAGGGCCAGAATTCAAGTTGGTAGAATAAGCATGTTTGGATTACTGGAACTTTCTAGACAAAGATTAAGATCAAGCCTTATAGATAAAACTTTTGACAAATGTAATTATTGTAATGGTTCAGGACTTATTTTAAATTCAAATGCAATAAGCGATCAGATATTTAATGTTATAAAAGAAAAAATTTCTGAACTGCACAATATAAATGTAAAATGCAATACTTCTCTTGCAGAAACATTAATTAATTATAAAAATAAAGAAATAACTGAGCTTGAAAAAATTTATAAATCAAAAATTACTTTTATTTTTGATAATCAATTTTCTTTGCACGAACCATTAGTTGAAATACAAGGAAAAAATACAAATTATGGTAATGAAAATAATGTAATAAAAAAAAATAAAGTCTCAAAAAAAATTGCAAAAAAGAAAACAAGAATTAAGAAAAAATCAGAGACTAAAGAAAATCATGAGCTAAAAGAAATTTCAAAAATTAAATATACAAAAAAAAATATAAAAAATGATAATAAAAATGATAAAAAAGATAATGTGGTTTCTGTAGACGAGATTTCTGAAACAAAAAAAGAAGAGTCGAAAGCTGATGATAAAACTGGCTGGTGGTCATAATTTTTTTCAAATATTTTTATTTTATTGCTTATTAATATTTTCTAAAAATATTTTTGCAGTACAAATATATGATTATCATACTGAAAATTTCATAAATAAAATTAATACTGAAATTTTAAATGTTAATTTATATGAGAAAAAAATTAATTTTAAAATTTACAAAGATGATTTTCCTAATGCGTATGTAACGGAAGACAATATAATTTACTTGTCATCAGGATTACTAACATATTCTCCAAATTATGTTGCGCTTTTAGGAGTTTTAGCTCATGAAATTGGTCACCTTGAAAATTATCATATTTCAAAAAGAAAGACAGAAATTAAAAATTTAACAAATATTAGCACTTATAGTAATTTAGCAGCCGTAGTTGGATCAATGATTATTCAAGAGCCCGACATATTAAATGCAATTGTTGCAAACCAAACTACAGTGAACAATCTTTTTATTCATTTTTCTCAAGAACAGGAAATTGAAGCAGATTTTTACGCAATAGAGACTATAAACAAATTAAAACTTCCGACAGACCCAGTAAAAGAATTTCTTTTAATTTTAGAAAATAAAACAGGTGCTAATTTAATTGACGAAGAATTAAAAAAATTTTCTACCCATCCAATATTTGAGACAAGATATGAGATAATTGACAATAATACTAACGGCAATATTGATAATTTTAATAAAAATTACCAAAGGGAATTTGATTTTATACAGGCAAAATTTATGGCTTACACAGAAAGTGGCATGATAAGTAGACTTAAGGAAGATCAAAAAATATATTATGATTCAATACAACTTTCTAAGTCAGGAAACTTACTTCAAAGTTTAAAAAAAATAAATTTTTTAATATCAAAAAATAAAAATGATTATTTTATTGAGGAAACTAAAGCTGATATATTGTTATCTTATGGTTACAATAAAGAAGCCATTAAATTTTATAGAAAAGTTTTGCAAACTCAACCAAACAATAACTACGCAAAATATAATATATTCGTTAACTTAATATTAGATCCTACAGACTATGAATTTAACAAAGAATTTTTTCTAGATAATATAAATCTTTTAAAATATTTTCCAAATAACCAAAATATTTTAATAAAGTATTATGATTTAGCAAATTATTTAAACTATAATGATTGGGTTTTGTTTTTTGAAACTTTATTGTTTAAGAATCAAGATACTAATAAAATATTACAACAATTAAATAAACAAACAAAAGATTACAATTTAAAAAAAATTATAAAACTGTATACTTAATTTATGAACGGAACGTTAGTATACGAAGATTATCTTTCTTTGTATAATAGAAAAAAAATTAAAAGTTTAAGCTTTAAAAAATCACAAATTCAGCCATCTAGTATCGATTTATCTTTAAGTGAAGAATGCTATGAAATCGAAACTAGTTTTCTCAGCCCTGATAACAAAGTAAGAGATAAACTAAGAAAGATATACTCAAAAAAAATTAGTTTAAAAACACCAAAAATTTTTAAAAAAAATAAAACTTATATAGTTAGGCTTAATGAAACACTAAATTTAAGTAATTCTATAACTGGCCATTGTAACCCTAAAAGTAGTACAGGTAGACTTAATATTTTTTGCAGAACAATTTTAGATTACTGTGACGAATATGAAAAAATACCAAATAATTATAATGGAGAAATGTTTTTAGAGATAACAACTAGATCATTTGATATTAAGATATCTAAGGGTGACAAACTAAATCAAATGCGATTGAGAAAAAAATTTAATTATTATCTAAATGATAAAGATTTAAAAAAAATTAATAAAAAGACCCCTCTTATATTTACGAAAAAAAAAAATATAATTGAAAATGGATTAAGAGTGTCCGTTGATCTTTCAAAAAATGATGAAATATGTGCCTATGTTGCAAAAAAAACTTCTTTAAATATTAATTTTAGTAAAATTAATTTTTATGAAATTAAAAAATTTTGGAAACCGCTCATGCCTAAAAATAATTGTTTAATTATTGAAAAAAATAAGTTTTATATACTTAAATCAAAAGAAAAGATTTGTATCCCAAGTAATTTAGCTGGAGAAATGATACCTTATGATACTGGTATTGGAGATTTTAGAGCACATTATGCTGGATTTTTTGATCCTGGCTTTGGAGATCCAGAAGGCTCATACGCAGTTTTGGAGGTAAAAACTAATGAGTTACCTTTTATACTCGAAGATGGGCAAACAATTGCACGTATAAAATATGAAAAATTGAATAAAAAAACCTCAGTGGTATATGGATCAAATATAAATTCTAACTATCAAAACCAAAAACTTGCTTTAAGCAAACATTTTAAATAGAAGATATCAATGAAAAAAATACTTATAATTAATGGACCTAATTTAAATCTTCTTGGAAATAGGGAAAAAAAATTTTATGGTGATACAACTCTAGAAAAAATTAAAGTCTTATGCGATCAACATTGCAAAAAAAATAATATTGAATGTTCTTTTTTTCAAAGTAATCATGAAGGAGAGTTAATAGAAAAAATTCACTCTGTTGACAATAACTTTGATGGAATTATTATAAACCCTGCAGCCTTTACTCATACATCAATCGCTTTACTTGATGCCCTTAGAGCGACTTCAAAGCCAAAAATAGAAATTCATATCTCTAATATTTATGCTAGAGAAGATTACAGAAGAAAAAGCATAACTTCTGAGGCAGTAAACGGTGTAATATGTGGTTTTGGCGAAAGTGGATATATCCTAGCAATTGATGCAATTAAAAATTTAATTTATAGTGAGATATAATGAGTAAAATTGATAAAACAGATATAGAAAATATTAAATTAATAACCAAAGAAGCAAAATTAACTAATTTATCAAAAATTAAGATAAAAAAAGG
>JADHQX010000032.1 GCA_016777745.1 Candidatus Pelagibacterales bacterium | reverse complement strand
AAAAAGGTGTATATTGGCATTCTTAATTACTCCAAAATTGTAGATATATTAAGTAAGGAACAAGTATAGGATAAACTATATGTTCTATAAGTTCATAGATAACCAAAAAGGTAAGAAAAATAGCCCACCATTTTGATGTTCTTGCTTTTTTTGAAACAAATCCAAAAATCTTACTATGTAGTTTACCTATTTTGCGTATCAATTTCTTCATTTATTCTTAACTATTAATTGGTTTTAGAGGATCCTGATTAATGTATTTTTTGATAACAGTTAATTGGTCATCATATTTAGCGATCTGTTCTAACTCTTTTTCGATTGTTTCTAAAATATCTGGATGTTCACCAACACCAACAGCATTTTTTAAATATATTTCTACATTCATTGTGTGTTTTTTAATATGACCTTTAGCGTGTGATTCAATCGCCTCTATCATATTTTTTCTATTGTATTCAGCCATTTTTCTTATTTCCTTTTTTTGGTTTTTTTACTAACATTTCTTCTGTTAATAAAAAAGTTTCAGTTTGTTGTAATCCTTCTCGTAAAAGTTTTTCTTCTTTTTTTGTGTAGGGTCTAATCATATTCTCTTTCTTCATTGTTTCACTCCTTCCATAAACCATTGTGGTATAATTGCTGGTGATTTCCACGTAGCAAACTCTTTCTTTTTCATAATGTAATATTTTCTATAAGAACCAATCACATCTCCCGGTATCTTACATTCATCAGGCATTGCCGGTGTTGGATCGGTAACTACCATATTAACTTCAATATTTTTAGGTGGGTGTTTTAGTATTTCACCTAGTTTTCTAATGGTCATATGATCTTTTGTGTGATTGTATCTAAGTTTAAATTCTTCATTTAACGCCATCATATGCTGATACAACCAAGTATAGTGAAATATATTTTTCATAACCCATACTGTACTAGGGTGTCCTGTATGACACGCTTTGTACAAAGTATTTTCTAGGTTACTAGACATTTTCCATCTTTGTATTCTACGGCCATTTTTACTTTTATCGGTGTATTGAACACCGTCTAACATTCTATGTGCTGTAGATAACATCTGTGCTGATTCAATAATCATCTTACAAACGTGTTTATCACAGGACATTTTAGCTGCTGTAATAGGATTTTTATCTAAGTAAAAAATATTCATTAATGTATTGTACTCCTATAATAAGTTTCAGCACCATATATCTTACACAATTCTTTAAATACAGTATACCAATATTTCTTTGCCCAAGCATTTTCTGTATTCTTACAGGCTTTCTCGGCATTGACTATTCTTTTGGCTTGTATTGTTGTTAGTTTAAGTGGTAAACCTATTCTTATAATATCTTCACGTGTCATCATATATCCTCCATTATATTAATATATCACCTTTTGATGATAAAGTCAAGCTTACTTTCTACTCTCCAAATCAACTATTTGGTTTAATTTTAACTTGATTTCGTCTGGATTGTCACCAAGGTCCTTTACTAAACCTTGATATCCTTTTAATTTTTTATTTCTTTTGTTAAGTTTGTCAATCCTTTTTTGTAGATATTCTTGTGTATTGGTCTTGGTAAGGTTTTTCTTCATTCTCCACTGTCTTAATGATATGTTAGCAGCGATCAATAGAAGTACAGCTAATGGGTCAAATACAAATATGAGTATCAATATTACTATACGAACAGCACTATCAAAGTTATCTTCAGCGTTCTCACCATAGATTAACTCTGCCACATATTTGATAGGTCCTACTTCAGCCTCTATCTTGTTTTGTTCTAAACTTAATGTACCCTTTTCTTCGGACAGTTTAGCAATCTCATTACTTGCTTCTTTGATTGCCGTGTTTAGTTCTAATCTTTCTGGTTCTTGTTTCTTACGTTCTTTTAGACCTCTAGTTACAAATTCTTTATCTATGTAAACTTCTAATGCCTTGTCTAATAGTGTTAAGGTCTTTTGTGATCTATCAATAATAAGTTGTTGTGACTTAATTTGATTGTCTAATAATTCTATTTTAATATTGTTACTTGATGTTGGTTTGACTTGGTCTAGGTGTGCTTTAGATAGAAAACCAAAGATACCCATAGATGTAATAAAGATTAAGATTATAATAGCAGAGAATAGATATGCTTTGAGTAACCGTGATACATCACTATTCCAATTATGATACAACCAACTGGCCGCTACTAACTTACCAACTTCTAATGCTGATCCCATTAAGATGATAGGTATAACAGCACCAGCAAATAAAGTTGCTAATCCTATAATAGAATATCCAGCTGCTATAATTGATATACTAATAGCCGATAGAAAGGTAAGTATTGTTAAAAACATTTATTTCTTTTTCTTTGTTTCTTTTGGTAGAAATTTTAATATAGATACATTCATAAAGGCCATTATGTCTAGGAAACTAACCTCTCGGCCTTTTTTATATCCTAAAAAATAACTGACAGCAATTAACCCTACTATCATCATAAAAAACTTAATTAGTAAAATAGTTTCCATTATTATTTATGTTTCCTTTCTTAGTTTTTCTATAATATTAATTACTCTATCAGCATAATCAGTTGTAGTAGAATAATTTTTTAATGTTTTAACCAATATACTTGGATCTAATGGTTTATTCCATAATACCATTTTTCTTCTAACTTCTCTAAATTGTTCATAGGCATTATGATTGTTTAAAAGTTCTATAAAGAATTTAACACCTTGGCATTTACTAGTAAACTTTCTTACACCCCACCCTTTCCAATTCTTATTACCTTCTAATAACATATGTGGTACTTTTTTATCGTATGTTCTTATACCAAATAGATTGTCACCCTCTTTTGAAAAACGACTTGTCCCCCAACCTGACTCTAAAGCTGCCATAGCAACAACCATTTCAATTGGTACTCTTTCGGCTCTAGGTGTTTCAAAGTTTACCCAATCAACACATTTACGAACAGCCGCCACAAACTGTTTATCATTTGAATATTCAAAACTAGGTTCTTGTAGGCCTAAATTATTGGCCCAATTAGTATAAAATTTTTCTGATTCAACTCTTAATTTAAATTTGGTATATGGATTTGGATAAAAAGAACCAATACCAAGAATAATTAGATATGATACTAAAATAGTAGCATAAAATTTTATTTGTTTTTTATAATTTTTTGGCATAATATTCATATCCAGACCACACTCTATCTTCGTCTTTAAAAGATGGTATTTTAACTTGCCAAAAGTCTAAATCTTTCTTTAGTTTTTCAACTTTAGCAAAAATAATTTTAGCTTGGTTCTCGGTGTAATTGTCAATGATATCTTCTGCCCAATTTCCTGTATGGTATAATATTTGAGTGCCTGGTAAATTAGATGGTTTAGTAAGTTCGGTCAATTGTATTAGTGCCTCTCCTATTTCGCCTTTAAGGTAACGGTCTAGTTCTTTAACTTGTCTTTTTGGTTTCACTTGTGTTGTCATCATATATTTCTTTCATTATAACGTTAGTCCTATTTCATTCAATTTAGGTTTGTAACTATAAAATAACTTATTATGGTTACCTGTATCTCCTAAGTTTGCCATTTGGTATAGGTGTACCATTTCGTGTCCTAGTGTGTCCACAAAATCTTTTTTTGTTGGGTATTCAGGTAACATCTCTAAATGAAATACCCTTGTACCTTTTCTTTTCCATTCCCAAACTACAACTTGACCCCAAGTTGGTTTGTTATTAGATTTATCTTTATTGATTCTTTTAATTTTTATATCGTTAAAGGGAGAGAGTTTATCTTTAAATACAACAGTGTTAATCATTTTAAAATATTTGTCAATGTCCTTATAAGTAGTTTTATATTTTATACTTTTTGACAATTCTTTTTTTAAAATTAGTTTAACTTTAAATTTTTTAGTGGGCATTTGTCCTTTATATTATATTTAATTTTAAGCTCATTACAAAATTAATTACAATCGTCTTCTATCTTAGATCCTTTAAGTAAGGCACACTTATATTCTTTATCTGCTTTTAATCTCATATCAGTAAGAGCTCCTTCTAATATAGCAGGTAAGTATTGTTGAAAAACACTTATCATCTGTATGGCATACTGGTGGCCAATTCGCTCTAGTTCTTGTTCCATCAACTTTTGTGTTTGTACATTGTTACCTTGTATGGTTTGAGTAACCACATTAGCGATAACCGCTGTATTATATTCGTCAGCCTTAACGGAGTTCATTAAACTAGTTAAACTGAACCATAATAAACTCAACAAAATGGTTGATGTTATCATTATCTTTTTCATTATCTATCTCCTTATTTATTATAGTTAATAATAACATAAGATGACTAAAATGTCAAGCACTAATAATCGTTGGGAGGTAAGGGTTTTTGAGGGCGGTTTTGACACAGCCCTCAAAAAAAGTAGTTAATTACTTTGATTCTCTATAAAAATCGTCATTCCAACCAAAGGTTTCTTTAACCATTTCAGCTGTTAGACCTTTATAAGTCTTATTAAGTTTTTTATCTTTTACATCTATCAATGCTTCAGCTTCGGTTTTATGTAAGCCTTCTAACAATTGTATAAACATAATTTCTTTTTTAGCTTTATTAAGTGTATTATCACCACCTTTAATGAAATGGTATAATTTATTTACTTGATTACTTAATAATGTATGTTCTGTGCCAAGTGGTGCCTCGTTAGCTTTGAAAGGAGGCATTCCTTCAGGTATATCCCATACGATTTTAGGATCGAAGGCTGCTTTTAAAATAGCTCTGATATAAGGTTTATCAAACTTTTTTAATACTTCAATCTTTTTTGGTTTGTCTTTAGCGTTATTAATTTTAGTAAAGATTTCGTGGATGGTTTCTGCTCTACTACCTAGGGTACTAGACATAGCTGCCATTGATTTCTTACTAATTAGGTTTGGGTTATCCATAATTTACTCCATATATATGTTTGTTTCAAAAGTCATTAATATTTTCAATCATTGACTTCAATTTATTTTCTATAAAGTAAGTTAACAGGAGCGACCTGTTTGGTACTTTATAGCTTCTAAATCTATTTATAATGTTTTCCTCTATCGTTTTTGGTATCATAGAGAGGTCTATTAATTTTCTATTTCTATCGTAGTTCTTTTTAGTTTCTGAACCTAGTGGTATGTTTTCTACATTTGTCCACTCTTCCAATTTTTGTTTAGTAATAGGTTTCTGTCTGTCACCCCTTACAAAGATTTCATCATCACTTAATATGTTAGGCACTCCATCTGATCTATCACCTTTTATAATTTGTTCTCTTAAAAATTTAACAGGATCCACATCTTCACCTATATTTTTTTTTAGAAAAGGTGACCACTGTTTAACATTACTATAATTGTGTAATTGTATAAAGTCTTTATCACCTGAAACAATAAGGTATTTTTCTTCTTCTTGTAACTTAACAAGTATGGCTATGATATCGTCTGCTTCACAATTTTCAACATCTATTACCATATACGGAAAGTTTTGAGCAATTTCTTTTTTTATATCTGAAATAATATTAAATATGTTATCCCAATCAAAAGGTCCATCTATTCTGGATTTTTTTCTACCGTGTTTGTAATTAGGATAGAAATCTTTACGCCAAGGATTACTAGAGTCTGAACAAAGCACCATTGTACCAAATTCTTTTTTAAATTTTACATTGAAACCTCTTAAAGAATTTAAGACCATATGTCTTATCATTTCCTTATTTGGTTTTACCTCACCTTTGCCTCTAACCTGAGCCATTAAATTGGATATTAAAATTTGATTAAGATCAACTAATATCATCTTTTACTAGCCCACATTCTGTCTAAAAAATAATACCAAACTCCATTGATTAATGGTTCTACTATAGCGTCAATACTAGCTAAGAGTAAATCAGCACCTGTAATAAACCAATTACAAGTAGCAGCTATAACTATATGACCAATAGTATAAACCACGGCACGGCCCAAACTGGTACCGACCAGACTCATTAATGTATTGTATATTCCGTGTTTAAATTCTGTCATAATCCTTTGAATTGTTTAAGTGGCGTGTTTGCATCACGCCACTCAATGGTGTATTAATTAATAGGAGATAAATCCATTTTAGTTACATCAACGTTATGGTTGTTGTACTTGAATTTAGTTCCGTATAAAGATTGAATACCAGCAGCTATAATAGCTCTAGTAGGTTGACCTATTCTGTAATAAGTTTTTCCAGCAACTTTATTACCATAGATCATATGACCCTCTGCTCTTAAAGTGTCAATCATAGCTCTTGGTGATTCCAAATCAAATTTTGATCTGATTGTTTTCCAAGCTACATTCGAACCTTTAGATAAAAGATTCAATACTTTTTGTTTTTTTGATAAAGATTTTCTGCCTCTTGTATCAGTAGTTCTTTTAACCACTTTTACAGCAACTAGTTCGTCTTTAACAAATAGTTTTTTAAATGTTTTCAACATTATATTCTCCTTTGTTATTGTTTTGACTATTTTACAACCTGTTGAGGCGATTCCGTTGGAATTTCTTTTAATCATCAAGTTTATCTCCGTCAAAGAAACCTGCTTGATCGTTTAAATCTTTTAATTCATTTTTTACATCACTACTTAAAGGTTTTGGTGTTTTAGAAGGAACATCAATAATACTTGAATAATCTATTTTAGCTGATTGAGTACCGTCTTTATTAATTTTTAAGTTCACTAATTTTTCTGTTAATTTTTGTGCTGGATGTGTCATATCAAAATCTCTATAAACTAACCCTCTAATCATATCCACCACCAATGCCAAGTCTTTTGTAAAGGTATGTTTATCTGTTTTAATCGAAAGGTCATATAATTGTCTTAACATAATCATACTAATATCATCTACTGCTGTTTCTACAAACTGTCTTGTTTGTTGATCCTTAATCTTTTTGTTCATCTTTGGATCTAATTTGCCAACCTTTGTTGGTTCCACAATACGATTGGTCGGAAACTGAATAATATTATCTTTATCTGACACTATATAATATCACCTTTGAAATTAACTTTACCATTATCAGCAAAGTATTCTACTAACTGATTATAACCACCAATTAACTTATCATCAATTTTAATTTGTGGCATAGTTCTCACTTGTTTACCAATATCTTCCAACATAGCTTCAGTAGAATCAAAATCTTCTAATTTCTTTTCACTGTATTCAAGGCCAAGTTTTTTTATCAAAGTCTTAGCCTTTGAACAGTATAAACAGTTTTCTTTACTGTATATTATTATTTTCATCTTTTTTACCTATTAGGGATTCATAAGCGATAGTCGCTTTTTCTTTTACATTATAAGCGTCAACAGCTTCAGCGATTGTAAAGTTGTACATCTTATTATATTCGCCCATTGGTAATCTTAAACCAATCCAAGCTCTGTAGTAACCTTGTTTAGTAATAGTTACATCTTTAGCAAAGATTTCATATCCTCTAACTGGAGTATTTTTAATTAGGTTAACTATTGTACTTTCAACTTCCGAAACGGTTGTTTTAGTATTAGTTTTACCTAGTTCTGTGATAAATTGTTTAGAAGATTTATTCATTTCGCCTTTGATAATATCAGCCAACTCTGCCTTAGCAATCATCATACCTTTTTCTATTGATAGATTAAGGTCTGGAGATACAGCAGTACCAACACCAAAGATACACATTTTATCTTTATCTTTACCAAACATAGGCGTATCACACGCTTTGCTTTCAGAAAAATCAGCCATATACCAGTTAGGTACTTGATTTAAGACTTTTCCACTCTCACTTTTCATTTTGTAATTGGAAGAACAATTTGCCATCAATAGGCCAACTATTACTACTCCAACTATTCTTTTCACATTTTTCATATTATTATTTTACCTCACTTTTTATATTATATACCATTTGTTGAACATTGTCAAGTCCAGATTGAATATACTCTAGTCCGTCACTTATAGTGATATCCGTCTTGTTTATTAACAATACAACTAGAGCGATTATGATTATATTTTTAATCATCTTACCTCCCATTCACCATTTATTTGTAAACACGTTTTTCCTGGTGATTTAAAGACGTGATTCGGCCGACTATAGTATCGGCAATATTCTGGAGCAGATACATCACGGTAATAAAATTGAGCAAATAAATCCCAATAACCTGGTGTTTCAATACCTTTTTTACCGTCAGCACACTCCAAAACCTCTTCTTTTGTGATCGTATCACCTTCTTGTTTAATAATGACCTTCACAAAACAATATTGACCATTCACTTCACCTGGTTCTATTGTTTTAACCTTTGAATATAAAATCTTTTCACCAGCAGACGCCATATTAATTACAACAGATGTCAACACTAATAAAAATATAATAATTACAATTTTTTTCATCCTTTTTCAATCCATCTTCCATCAGGTAACTGACAAGCAGTACCAAATACCGCTCTTCTATTTGGACTACCAATTCCAATTAGTGGCCAACTTTGTGTAATATCAACAGTAGCGTCATAGTCTTTACACTTTAAAGGACCTTTCATATAAGAGCTACTTGTTTTAATAATACCACTATTACCTGTTTTTGTATTGTACCAATTTGTATATGAAGATTTTGTTGGACCTGTATTTAAATGATCTACAAATACAGCATTGTGTACATCATAATCTGATTTGTACATTAAATCAGCTCCTTTAAATCCACCTACTAAAGCACAACTAGCAATAACATAAGGATCACTTAAACCCATTTGAACACATACCGAAGTAGATGTTCCAGCACCTAAAACAGCACCAGTGGTCGTTCTATCAACAGAAGCACAATTGGTTAATAGTAAACTAGTTAAAGCTAATAATATGAGTCTTTTCATTTTCACCTAATTTTTTTAATGTATCGTTTATTTCATATAGTTCATCACTTAAAGATTGAGTTTCTTTAAATTCTAATTCTACTTTAATTTCTTTTATTCTCTCTTTTAAACTTTTTATAATATATTGGTCAGCCATTTTTTTTAAATCTCTCCTTTATTAATTGTTTGACTAATGGATCATTTTTATTTAAGTGACTAGTAGGATCTTCTGACAACTTCCTCATCTTTGAGTTACCGTGTTGATCTTTATAGAGACCATATGAAATACCATTATCAATATAATATCCGTCAAGTTGTTCTTCTTTATATGACTTACTCCAATTAGAATCAAAAGAATCAAAGTCATTGTATTGTTTTTTATTTTTTGTATTTTGTTTTGTCATTTGCTATTAATTTACACATTGATTGTATGTCGGTAATTAAATTATCTACTTGAATGTCACGTTCTTTTGATTTTGGTGATTGATATTTAAGTTTATATAACATATCAGCTAATTTTCTAATCGATTCTATTTTACTAATTAGTTCACTTACTTTGTGTAACATAATTTTGAACCTTTATAAAAAATGATTTAATAGTTTTCATGTTTCTAGCATTCTGTTCTTTACCTTTTTCCCAATTTGTTTTTTGATATTCTTTTATATCAATCCATTCATTCTCTGCCCATACTTTAACAACAGTAGCTGTTTCGGTAACCTTTTCCGTTACAACGTCCTTTTTAACTTCTTCACTTTTTACCATAGTAGCCGACATTATAGCCAATATAGTCATCATCATTAATGTTTTCATATTTTTCTTCCCATTGTTTTAAAATCCTTGGCGTCAACCACCATATAAGGACCTTTGTTATAAGCAACTGAAATTGTTTTTCCTTCAGGTAACGCAGTCGCATATTCACGTTTACCTGTAAAGTTTACTATCCTATCACTTGTTGGTATAGAATTTCTTGGTATATATTGAGGAGTTTCATAACCCTTAAAGTTATTAATCACTCTACCTTTTTTGTCAAAACGAATACCTAAAGACTCTAACCACTTACGGTGTTGAGCCTTTAGGAGTTCTAATTTATTAGTTGGCATCCACTTTACCTAGATTTTCAAATTCAGCTTCTTCATTAGCTTTTTTCTGAGCGTATGTAAGACCGAAAACAACATTATAGAAGTAATCTCTCGGATTAACACTCTGATAACCTTTAAGTAGATTATCAAAATTGACTCTTACAAATTCATAGTAAGAAGGATTTTTAGATTTTAATTCAATGTGATCTTTTACAAATTGAATACGATTTGAAAAGTAATCGTTTTCTTTTTCATCTTGTGTTTTAGCTTTTGATAACTTAATATCTTTTTGTTTTGCGTCTTCAAACTCTTTAAACAAGTTGTCTTTGTCGTATTTAAATGTCATAATATAATAGTCCTTTTGTTATTGTTAGTTTATCTGTATATCCTACCACAGTTTGATCTATAAGTCAAGCCTTTAAAAATTGTTGATCCTATTGATTTATTCACTCCTGGTTGACACCAGGACACACCAGGATTGGCGATTCGCTGTTCTAGTGAGTGGTACATCATCTACTTTTTACTACTTTTAGTTGTATTCTTCTTCTTAAATAAATTCACTATATCTGATAGTATTGAACCAATGATTAGAGAAAGATACACATACATTCCTGTAATATATTTCATCATATTACTTACCGTATTGGCTTTCATTTTCTAAAGTCAATTGTGTATCAATATCTGAAGCTGCTTTATCAAGTTCTTCTTGTAAATCGTCCTTCCATACTATTGCCTTGTCTTTAGCCAAAGCAGAGTCGTTATTATCAATAGCCTCAATAATTTCATTGAGTTTATCAATTTGTTCTATTGTATTGTTTAGCATAATTTGCTCCTTTGTTGTTGTTAAATTCCTTCGCCAGCCGTATATGGTGTTTTTAATTGTTCTTCAGCATATCTGTCTATTTCTACGTCACCCATTTCTTCAGCATACTCATCATCTGTGTAAGATACTTTACCAAGGTATTCTGTAGAATCACCATCTGTATAGTTGGCGTCAACCATATAAGTTGTTACACCGTTAACTTCATCTGTGATTTCAGCATTTATATTTGAGTGATTAATACCAGCCTCACCAAACTTCTTATCAGCTTCATCTTTAGTATTTGCCAACACATCTTGTTCAATAACAAGTGTGTAGTAGGTTTTCTTTCTGTACAGATTTTTACCTAAATCTTCTTTTACTAAAACTATATCAGTGTCTTTAAATTGTGTGTCCATAATATTCTCCTATTTGTTGTCTTCACTACTCATTAATAATACGATATAATGTATCGCCTTTAATAAATCTTTTCTATTCTTACCATCTTTTTTACCATATCTACAAAGATACTTAATGGCATTTGCTTGGCAAAAATCTTTATCAATTCCTAGTTGGCGTAACATATCTTGTACCTGGAAACCGTCTTTGGTTGTACTGTAATGTTGACCATATGTTGATTCAATATATTTACCTATTTCTTTTACTATCTTGTCTTCACCGTATTTCATTAT
>JADHQX010000031.1 GCA_016777745.1 Candidatus Pelagibacterales bacterium | reverse complement strand
ACAAACTTTTGAACAAATTCAACAATTAAAGAATCAAATCATTAGAATAGAAAGAATCTTAATAGGAACAGCGGCTTTTGTTATTATAAGCCTACTTGAAAAAATAGTCTAAACATATTATATATGTTACAGGCGCACAATAATGTGGCCAATTAAACTTGCTTAACATAAGGAGGATAATATGACAGCATTAGATTTAATTAATAAATTCAATAAAGACGTTTGGAATCATTCAGACAGAATGTTTGGTGATGCATTTGACTCTATCTTTGATAGTTGGTCAAAAGCACAATCGTTTCCATTTTACAATGTAGTAAAATACGGAAAAGGTGAGTACGGTATTGAGTTAGGACTTGCAGGCTTCAACAAGAAAAATGTTAAAGTTCAATACAAAGATGGTGTATTAACTGTTTCTGGTCAAGTAGAAGACAAAGAAAAAGACTACATTGAAAAAGGTTTAGCAGCTAGAAAATTCTTTAAACAATTTGCTTTGCACGATAAAGCAGTTGTTAATGATGCTAGTATGGAAGACGGTGTATTAACAATCAAACTTGGTGTTAATGAGCCCGAAGATATCAAACCATTAGATATAGAAATTAAATAACTATATCCAATCTTTAAGTTCTTCGCCCATAATTTCTGTGGCGATGTTAACTTTCTTACGAAGGGATTGTACGATCTTATCATCTACAGTCCCTTCAGCAATAATATCAATATAAGTCATAGGTTTTTCTTGACCTATTCTATCAATCCTTGCTTCAGACTGTTGACGTTTTTCTAAATCATAACCATTAGAATAATAAATCATTGTAGATGCACCAGTTAAAGTAATACCGTATCCACCTGTCTGTGGCGTGCCAACAATAAATCTAACTGGAGACTTAGGGTCCTGTATTTTTTTAATTGCTTTTTGTCTATCGTCAGTAGAAGTATCTCCGTAATAAGTAACTACAGAATTCTCTCCATATTTTTTTGAAACCGTCTCAACTATGCTTTGAATATCATATCTATAATGAGCCCAAATAACAGCTTTACCTTCCATCTCTTCTAAAACTTCCATCAACTGATCAATTCTATTATTCTTAATAGTTTGAATTGTCCCATCATCAGATTTAAAATGACCACAAGTAATTTGATGAAGTCTCATCATTTGAGTAATAACTGTTGCTGTTGTAATCATCTTACCATTTAAAAATGCAATGGCTTGTTGTTTCATTGTTTTGTAAACTTTCTTTTGTTCATCAGTTAATTCTATAATACGTTTTGTATATGTTTTTTTAGGAAGATCTAAACAATCATCTTTTAGTACACGATAAGAAAAAGGTTTTAATTTTTCTGAAAGTTCTCCAAGGTTTCTATAACCTACAACAATTTGTATTGTTCTTCCTGATACATTAATTTGTTTTGTAACAGCATATCTAACTTTAAAAGTATAATAAGATTCGTGACCTAATAAATAAGGATGTAAGAAATAACATTGTGCAAATAAATCCAAAGGTGATTTAGTAACAGGAGAACCTGTAAGTATTCTTCTATATTTAGATTTTGTGCCAAGCTCTACAATAGCTCTAGTTCTTTTTGCTTGAGGATTTTTTATAGTTGTAGATTCATCAATTCCAATAATTGTATTATGACAAGATAAAAATTTTTTTGCAAAGTCCACACCTTTTTTACTGGAGAAAGCTTCAACATTCATAATTAAAATATGAAGTTCCGCGCCTGTGCTAAATAAAGGTTTTAAATCTTTGGCATTAGGATCAGTTCTCCATAAACCAATTTTTTTTTCTACATAGTCAGGCATATGGTTTGGTATTTCAGAGTCAAACCAATTTTTATAAACACCTTTAGGTGCTATAATTAATGCGCCATTAATTTTGCCAGCATTAAAAAGCATAGCAATATTGTCAATAAGTACTTTAGATTTACCTGTTCCCATCTCCATAAAGTATGCAAATACTTCTTTATCCCAAGACATTTCTAATGCTTTAGATTGATGAGCAAAAGGTTTGCTTTTAAATTTATAATTCATATTTAATCTTGCTTTCTATTGTAAAGATATACATTATATGATATAAGTTGTCAATGCAAGAAAGTTTAAGTTATAAAGACATAAAAGATTCGCAACCAACAGTATATGTAATACAAGATATACCTGGTACAAAAATAGGTGCACCTAAAATAAATATAATTGGTGCGACCCAATATGGACAATTAAAAGTTTTACTTCCAGAAAATTCACAAATAATTTTAAGTCCAAATTATGTTGTCTCAACATTAAATGTTAAATTAAAAAATTATACATCTAAAGATTATTTACTACTTACAGGCGATCCTGCAATAATTGGAGTTGCGTGTTCTATCGTTTCTGATATAACTAATGGCAAATTTAATTTATTAAAATGGGACAAGCAAGAAAGAAGGTACTACCCTGTTGAAATTGATTTATATAAAAAAACTGAAACAAGCCCTTGACAATATTATTTTAAGGGACTATATTAGAAAGAATAGAAAGCAAAAAAAGGAGGCATATGAGTATAGATTTTGAAAATGATAGAATGCAATCAGTTGAGCAAATTGATTCCGCAAAAAAATTATCAGATAAAATTATTGAACTAAAAGATTTAGAAGACGAAATTGCAAATGCAGAAGAGTCTATAAAAAAATTAAAAGAAAAAGCATTACAATTATCAGCAGTAGAAATTCCTGCAATGATGGATGAAATGCAAATTACAAAATTAAAGCTGAAAGATGGCGAGTCAGTAGAAATAAAAAAAGTCTACGGCGCATCTATTCCTAAAGATCAACAGGAAGCAGCTTTTGAATGGCTTCGTAATAACGGTCTAGGTGATATTATTAAAAATGATATCACTGTTACCTTTGGTCGTGGCGAAGATAACAAGGCAGCACAATATGCTGTCCTTGCACGAGGTCAAGGATTTGAACCTGTCCAGAAAGTTGGAGTAAATCCTATGACACTCAAGGCACTGGTCAGGGAACGTCTTGAATCTGGACTTGATGTTCCTGCTGACCTATTTAAACCGTTTGCAGGTAACCAAACTAAAATAACTAGGAGATAAACGATGAGCGATACAAGAAACGCGATAGCGACAAAAAAAGCCGCGGGTGCATTATCAAATATATTATTTGAAGATGACTCTCACGCAGGTTTTGAGAATGTGAAGACAGAATCACTGGCTCCACCAATCTTAAAACTTTTACAAAACGGTTCAGCTGAAGCAAAAAAAATGAACCAAAATTACATTCAAGGTGCAGAACCTGGAATGTTACTTAATACTGTTACAAAAGAGTTATATGATGGTAGCAAAGGAATAAATGTAATTCCTTGTTATTACAAACTTGAGTATCAAGAATGGTCAGATTTTGGAACTGGATCAGGTAGACCTGAACAGATTTATCCTGACTCATCTGATATTATAAGTAAAACCACTAAAGGTCCTGATGGAAAAGACAGATTACCAAATGGTAATTACGTTTTAACTGTTGGACAACACTTTGTAATTATCGTTGGAGATAAAAATACAGAGACTGCAATGATATCTATGAGTTCATCTCAAGGTAAAATTAGCAGAAAATGGAACTCAATGATGATGTCCATAACTTTAGATGGTAAGAATGGTCCTTTCACACCACCTTCTTTCAGTCATATTTATAAACTGTCTACTGTAATTAATACAGGTAAAGGGCAGCAATGGTATGGTTGGAACGTAGAAAAAGTAGGTCCTCTTCAGGATCAAGCTTTGTATGAAAGAGCTAAAAAGTTTTACCACAGCTTTTCCAATAAATAAAAACAAATGGGCGGCAGGAATGCCGCCCGTTACAAACGGCTATGGTAAAAAAATTTATAGAAATATTTAATGGTAGAAAAACTTCTTACGGTATTAGTGTAAACACTGGAGTCATTAGAGATGATGGTAAAAACGAATATGATTCAAAAATTAAACAGTTACCAGTAACAGAAATTTTATATCAAAGACATTTAGAAGGTATCAAACCTACACTAGGTATTATTGCAATTAATGAAGATAATAAATGTAAGTTTGGTTGTGTAGATATAGATACTTATCCAGTTGAACATCTTAAATATATTAAAACTTTAAAAGAAAATAATATACCTACAATAGTTTTTAAATCTAAATCTAATGGAGCGCATATATTTTTATTTACTAAAGAATGGGTAAACCCTTCTTTAATGCGAGTTAAGTTAAGAGAAGTTGCTGCTTTGCTAGGTAAAGCAGGTGCAGAAATATTTCCAAAACAAGATTATATCAACAAAGGTCAAACAGGAAGTTTTTTAAATTTACCTTATGATAATAAAGACAATACACAAAGATATGCATTAGATGATAATGGCAACAAACTTTCATTAGAAGATTTTTACAAATTATATGACGAAAGAGCATTAACTGAAGAACAGTTAATGAATCTCTTTAAAGGTCAAAAAGAAGACGATGATTGGTTACAAGCTCCACCTTGTTTAGTTTCAATATTAAAAGAAAAACAAGCTCCAGGAGAAATGAGAAATACGATATTACTTAACGTTGCTACTTATTTAAAAAAAAGATTTCCAAATGAATGGAAATCTAAACTTATGGATTACAATAAAAAATATTGTGAGCCACCATTACCAGAAAATGAATTACAAAATACAGTAATGAAGTCTCAAGATAAAAAAGAATATAATTATGAGTGTAAGAAAGAACCATTAAGAAGTTTCTGTAATTCAAAAAAATGTAGAATTCAAAAATTTGGGGTTGGTAATGGTCACATACCAATGATTGTTGAAGAAATACAAATTTATCAAACAGAACCTACTATGTATAAAGTATCCATAGATGGTGAAAGCGTTGATGTAAAAGCAGAAGAATTGAATGATCCTAAGTTATTTGCAAATGCATCATTAAAACAAATTTATAAAACATTTCCAAGTATGCCAATAAACTTGTGGAGAGAAATGATTCAAGAACATTTAAATAAAAAAGTATTTGTTACTGATATGGCAGAATCTCTTAAAGTAGATGTTATGTTGGAAGAACTATTACTAGATTATTTTAAAAATACACCAGGTCAAGATATAACATCCATTACAATAGGTAATAGATCATTTGTAGATCACGAAAATAAAATTTGTTATTTTAAACAAAAATCATTGGAAGATTATTTAAGTAAAACAAGTTGGAAAAAGAAATGGTTTGAAACTTCACAGATATTAAAAAAATTTTACACATTAAAATCACACAACGGTAAAGTAGGTAATCAAAAATGTAGATACTGGTCCTTACAAAAAGGAACAGGTGAGAATGCAAAAGAATTAATATTTGAAAGCCCAACAAAAGTAACACCAAACAAATTAAAACCAGCACCATATGAAAAATAGAATCATAATACCTGGACCACCAGGAACAGGTAAGACCTATAGATTAATGCAATACATTAAGAAAGAAGTTGAAGAATATAAAACACCACAAGATAAGATACTTTATATATCTTTTAGCAAGGCCGCTGAAAGAGAAGCTAGAAAAAGAATAGCTTATCCTAAAATAAGAATAAGTACATTGCACGCACTTGGAGCACAAGAATTAGGATTAGATGTTAAGAAACAATTATTAAAAGGTAAAGAATGGAAAAAATTTAAAAATGCAAATCCAATGTGTCAAGGTTTAAGTTTTGAAACTTTTGTAGATGATACAGGATTACCAAGATACAAAAACGTACATATGCAATTGATTGAATATTCAAGAGCAAAGAAGATTGGACTAGTACAAGCAGCTACTGAATTAAATATTACAGCTGATTTAAACTACACACAAATAATACAGGACCAAGTAGAACAGTATAAGAAAGATACTAAGATGATAGAATTTCACGATATGATAAACGATTTCATCAGGAAGGATTTATGTCCACCTGTGGAAGCTGTGTTTCTAGATGAAGCACAAGATCTAAGTCCCTTGCAATGGGATATGTTTTTTTACATAGAAGGGCGTAGCCGTCGCTCTTATATTGCAGGGGACGATGATCAAGCCATATATAATTTTCAAGGAGCTAGTTCAGAAATATTTATAAATTTAGAAGGTACGTTTGATGCACAAATAAAATCACAAAGAGTCCCTAAAAAAGTATTTGAGTATGCTAAAAGAATATTACCAAATATTACAGAAAGATTAGATAAGAATTGGCAACCTAAAGATGAAGAAGGAGAAGTGTTCGAAAATGTTTATCTACAAGACATAGATTTTAGTACAGGAAGCTGGATGCTAATTGCTAGAACCAATAAAATGTTACAACCGATTGCAGAAGAAATTTATAATCAAGGTTATAGGTTTGAAGCAAAACATAATGAGATATTACCACCAGAACCTTTGAATGCTTACAGAGTTTGGCAAAGATTAAATCAAGGTGCATACATAGATAAATATGATGCTAAAGATTTGTATAGTTGTTTAAGTTATAAACTAGGTCACGTTGAATATGGATTCTCATCAGGTAAGAGTCTAGACAGTATTGATAGTGTCGATATTGATACACTTAGAATGGAACACGGGTTGCGAGTGACGGGGAGCTGGGAGCAATTTAATATATCACAACACATTAAAGATTATATGAACGTATTACTAAATTCAGGGGATGATCTAATGAGCAAACCTAGAATAAAAATATCTACAATACATCGAGTAAAAGGAGAAGAAGCAGACAATGTTGTTTTATTTTTAGATTTAAATAGAGTTATCTATAAAGCATCACAGTTTAATGCAGATCCAGAACACAGAACGTTTTTTGTAGGTGTAACAAGAGCAAAACATAACTTATTCTTGATGCAACCAACATCAGAATATCAATACAACATAGGAGGACCAATATAATGACAACAAAAGATATGTTTGAAAAAGCATTTCCACAAGAAAAGCAAATAGGCGGTTCACATTACAAATCGTTTCACATTCAACCGTATGAATTTATTTCTAAAAATAATCTCAGCTTCTTCCAGGGCAACGTTGTGAAGTACGTTTGTAGATACCAGAATAAAAATGGAATAGAAGATTTAGAAAAGATAATTCACTATTGCGAATTAGAGATAAAAAAGATAAAAGATATGAAAAGGAAGAAATGAAATATAAATGTGTTAAATGTAAAAAAAGAAATATGAGTTACAATTTTGCGTTTATGTGTAGAAAATGTCATAAAAAAAAGAAATGATAAATATTAAAGCTTGGATTGATTTATGTTTTTTAACACTGGCAACATTTGCATATTTTTTAACATTTGAAAGATTTATTTGGAGCATACTATAATGTTTGAATCAGTCACAGAATGGTCAGCACCAGAAAATTATCCTGATTTAAAAGAATATAAGTATATTGCAATTGACTTAGAAACTAAAGATCCAAATTTAAAAACAAGAGGATCAGGAGCCATACAAGGTATGGGTGAGATAGTTGGTTTTGCTATAGCAGTAGACGGTTGGTCTGGTTATTATCCAATAGCACACGAAGGTGGTGGTAATATGGATAGACAAAAAGTTTTAAAATGGATTAAAGAAGTTTTAGAAACACCTGCTACAAAAATATTTCATAACGCAATGTATGACATATGTTGGTTAAAAGCATACGGATTTAAAATTAATGGAATGATTGTTGATACAATGGTTATGGCATCATTGATTGATGAAAATAGATTTTCATTTACGTTAAACAGCATTTCATTTGAATTCTTAAGAGAAGTTAAAGATGAGAAAGCTTTAAAAGAAGCAGCAGAATCTTTTGGTTTAGATGCTAAAGCAGAAATGTATAAATTGCCTGCAATGTATGTAGGTAATTATGCAGAAAAAGATGCTGAATTAACTTTAGAATTATTTAAAACATTATCTAGAGAAATTAAAAAACAAAATTTAGAAAATATTTATCAATTAGAAACTGAATTATTTCCTTGTTTAATTGAAATGAAATTTAAAGGCGTTCGAGTAGATGTTGAAAAAGCTCATAAACTAAAGCAACAATTGAATACAGAAGAAAAACAGTTGCTCCTAGAAGTAAAAAAACATACAGGAGAAGAAGTTGAAATATGGGCAGCACGAAGTATTGCCAAAGTGTTTGACAAACTTGCGTTACCTTACGAATTAACTTCGAAATCCAAGTTACCTTCATTTACAAAAAATTTCCTTTCAGAACACCCACATCCTACAATTAAATTAATAGCGAAGGCAAGAGAAATTAATAAAGCACACACTACATTTATTGATACAATTTTAAAACATCAATACAAAGGTAGAATACACGCTGATATTAACCCTATTAGATCAGATCAAGGTGGTACTGTAACAGGTAGATTTAGCTATTCTAACCCAAATTTACAACAAATTCCTGCAAGAAATAAAGATTTAGGGCCAATGATTAGATCATTATTTATACCTGAAATAAATCACAAGTGGGGTTGTTTTGACTATTCTCAACAAGAACCAAGACTTGTAGTGCATTACGCAGCAGCTACTGAACCAATTTGTTTTGATGATTCAGTAATTAATATTGTAGAAAAATTTAAAAATGATTCTGTAGATTTTCATCAAACAGTTGCAGATATGGCTGGCATATCTAGAACACAAGCTAAAACAATTAATCTTGGTTTGTTTTATGGTATGGGTAAAAATAAATTACAAGCTGAATTAGGTTTAACTAAAGTTGATGCAGATAATCTATTTAATAAATATCACGAGAACGTTCCTTTTGTAAAAGATTTAATGAATAGAACTTCTAATCACGCACAAGCATCTGGATCTATTGGAACTTTGTTGGGTCGTAAATGTAGATTTGATAAATGGGAACCAACTACTTTTGGTATGCATACACCTATGACATATGAAGAAGCAGAAAGAAATTATGGTCGTGGAAGAATTAAAAGAGCATTTACATACAAAGCTTTAAATAAATTAATACAAGGATCAGCAGCTGATATGACTAAGAAAGCAATGTTAGATTTATATAAAGAAGGCATCATACCACACATACAAATACACGATGAATTAGATATTTCCATAGAATCAGAAGAACAAGCTAAAAAAATTATTGAAATTATGGAAAATGCTGTTACACTAGCTGTTCCTAACAAAGTAGATTTTGAATCAGGAGATACTTGGGGAGACATACACTAATGTACAATGGCTTATTTAAATGCGAACACACCACCAATATATTGCCAAATTCGTAGAGAATATCTTTATGACCTTAAAAAACATCACGGAGAAGTGCAAGATGCTATTATCTTTGGGCTTTCAGCAATCACAGGTCGTGCTATTCTTTTTCACGCAATTATGGAAAATGGTGCGGTTTTTTATCGTTTACCAATATCTGCGTTTATACAGAAAGGTTTTGACCCAAAAAACGTTCCTATCCGTAGACTGGACGAACTGGAGTTATGGAATTCTTTTAGTTATTATCCTGCTGTTACTCATTGGAGCCTTTTAGGTCCTTCTACTGGAAAATATATAGGCAAAGATAAAAAGTGGCATCACGGTAAGTATTTATTTACTGTTGACTTTGCACATCCCGAGAGTAATATACTCGACACTGATCATTCAGAAATACCGCACGAACACAAGTGCGCACACATTATTGCTCTAGATGATGGCAATTTTGCAGCTCAACCAAACAATCGAATAATATGGAACATTCCTTCGTTTACAGTGAAGGATGACATTCCTGATTGGAAAGTTCAAACGAGTGAATGGAACGTTGAAGACACAAGTAAATGGAGAACCGAAGATACGGATAACTTCTTTTACGAAATTGAGGAGAAAAAAAATGATTAACTGGTTTAAAAAACAATGGCAAAAATTTATAGACTGGGTCTTTAAAGGTTTTTATAAATAATTTAAAAATAAAATGGAAACGGAAACAGGCTTTAACGCGGGCTTATTCCAGGAGTATGACTATACTTGCGAAGATGCTGAATGTGAATGGAAACAAATAACTGAGTATTGGAGAATGTAATGGGAACTCTAGGTTTAGCTATTGTAATCATAGGTGTTTTGATATATTTGGCGTTAAATGAAACTAATTAAAAAAATTATTTGCAAAATATTTGGCATTAAACAATGCCAGTGTCCTAATGAAGACTAACTTATTAGTACATAAACATTTAATTGTGCGCGCCGAATCTAAGCGTCCACCAAAAGATGAAGAACACATCACGGATTGGATGAGAGATTTTGTAGATTCAATAGGAATGAAAATATTAATGGGACCATTTGCTAAATATTTAGATATTCCAGGTAATAAAGGATTAACAGTTGCAGCGATAATTGAAACTTCACACATTGTAATGCATACTTGGGATGAATTAAATCCTGCAATGATACAATTAGATGTGTATTCTTGCGGTGAATTTGATGAACACGATATTTGTAAAAAGATTGCAAAAGACTTTGAATTGACTAAGATAGAATATAAATATTTAAATCGTGAGACTGGACTATCGGACATCTCAGGTGGTATATTAAATTATCGAAAATGAAACTTACAGCTAATATAAGCTTAGACGAGCTTATAAAGTCACAAGTTGCCGAACGTAAAGGCATCAATAATAATCCATCACCAATGCAAATAGAAAATTTAAAAGCATTGGCAATAAATATTTTACAACCCATACGTAGTGAGTTTGACAGGCCACTTATTATTTCTTCGGGATTTCGATGTGCAGAATTGTGTATTGAAATAGGATCAAAAATTACTAGCGAACATTGCGCAGACAATAAATCAGCAGCAGCTGACTTTGAAATTCCAGGAATAGATAATAAAGTATTAGCACAATGGATAAAAGATAACCTTATTTGGAATCAATTAATTCTTGAGTTCTACAAGGAGGGAGAACCGTCATCAGGGTGGGTCCATTGCAGCTATTCATCAGACTTAAATAAAAAAGAAAGTCTTATTGCATATAGGGAAGATAATAAGGTAAAATATAAACCTTGGTAATGAGTGAAAAAGATAAAACACATTTAATTAAATTAGGTAACATTGAAACCGTTGCAGGTGTTTGCCCACATTGTGAAGAAGATGTAATTTTAGTTGCAATCGTAACTGATTACTTTAGATGCACTAACTGTGGTGAAGATACAAAACAATATGTAAATGGATCTATTAAATATTTAAGACTAGACGACTACGATATAGAATGGCTAAGAAGAAATCATCCATAGGCTCGATAACTTTTATTAAAGAGTTTCCAAGAAAAAGACCTGGCAGACATGCAAAGTCTTTTAACAAAAGATTACCAAAAAGAAAAAAAGCAAGAGGACAAGGATGAAGTCTTTAGTAGTTATAGTAGTATTATTAGCTGGCCCTGATAACCTAGAAAAAAATTATTATCCTGTTGATACGGAAGATAATTGTGCTGTAGTTGGTCAAAGAATCATTGAACAAATTGCAAAATATAAAGATAATATTGGTGAGCAACAGGGTTGGTATACTTTAAATGATAAACTAGTTGTTGGACA
>JADHQX010000030.1 GCA_016777745.1 Candidatus Pelagibacterales bacterium | reverse complement strand
CTAAAAAATTCATCTGGCAATTACGTTCTACTATGATGCGTAATTTAGGTATTGTTCGAAATCAAGACTCTATAATTAGAGGTCTAAGAGATTTAATTCGTATTGAAAGAGAAGCCCGTGGTTTATCTGCTAAATTAAATGATATGATTTTAGTTAGTAAATTTATAATAGTTGGTGCATTGAAGCGGACTGAAAGTCGCGGTTGTCATTTACGATTTGATTATCCTAATGAGGATAATAATTTTTTAAAACATATAGATCAATCTCAAGAAACTTTACAAAAAGATCTTAATTCTTTTCTATTAGAAATTGACTTACCTGAAGAGACGTCTGTTGCTAACTAAAAGTTACATCAAGGCACAAGTTACAACTGCTTTGAATGAAGACTTAGGTATCTTTGGTGATATTACCTCACAAGCAATCATAAACCCTGAACAAAAATCTGAAGCAACCATAGTACTAAAACAGGATGCTGTGTTATGTGGTATTGATTTTGCCATTAGCTCATTTAAGCAATTAGACAAGAAAACCAAGGTTTTAAGTCAAAAATTAGATGGTAAGTTTTTAAAAAAAGGCACAGTTGTACTCAAAGTAAAAGCACGAACTCAAAGCATTCTAGCGGCTGAAAGAAGCGCACTAAACTTTCTTGGTTTGATGTCTGGGATTGCTACAAAAGCATACACGTTTGCAAAAATTGCTAAGCCTTATGGTGTTAAGATCTTTTCTACTAGAAAAACTATTGTCGGCATAAGAGAGTTGCAAAAGTATGCATTGACTAAAGGTGGCGCCAATATAAATCGTATGACTCTAGATGATTTCTTTTTTATTAAAGATAATCATATTGCTAATGCAACAAGTATTATTGAGAGCATTGCTCAAGCAAGAATATTTTATCCAAAAAAGAAAATTACTGTTGAAGTTGATAATATAAAACAACTTAAAGAAATCCTTAATGAAAAAATTGATATTGTCCTGTTAGATAATATGAATGCTAAACAAATTAAAGAATGCTTAAAGCTTGTAAAGGGTAAGTTTAAATGTGAGGCATCTGGAAATATTAAGTTAGCTAATTTAAAAAGTATTGCCCAAACAAAAGTTGATCGTATTTCAACTGGACAGCTAACACATAGCATTGAAAATATAGATTTTGGACTTGAGCTTTAATTTGTTAAAAGTTTAATTACTCGCAAACGTATAAATAATAAAATATAGCCACACTGGAATTAATGTTGCCCAGTAATTTAACATCCAAGTTAATCCAACAAACCCACCCCAAGCATCAGGCTTACTAGTTTGCTCTCTATAAAAAAATGACTTATTTAACCCGTCTACTAATAGCTTCATTGAAATATTTGGAATGGAAGAATTTGCGGCATAGTTTTTAGCAACTCTTTTACTGATAGAGCGAAGATGAATCAATTGCCATGGTAAGTAGAAACAACCAAAAATTAAGTTAAGTTGAATTAAGATCTTATATTGCTCATAATTATTGCCATATAAGAATATTACAAAACTGACAAAAGTATTTAAGGCAAAAATTATTGCCCAACCAAATTCTTCAAAATAGTAATATTTTTCTCTTTGAAATAATATAGCCCCCCAAACAAAACCTTGTGAAACTATGACTTGAATAACCATTAGCCACGATAGTAAATCTAAGAAGAAAAACTCACCTGTATTGGCTATTCGCAGTACATAGCTGAACATATAGATGTAGGCTATTTCCACAAAAGTAGCTAATTTTCTAGTCAAAAATATTGAGGAAAAAATTGTATCGTGTAATACGATATTTTTTACATAACCTACTGGAAATAGACAGCGGTAAGCAGATACAAAAAATAGTATTTGCGCAGGTATTAGTAAAAAAGGATCGACACTAGAAATTTTTGTTTCAAAAGTCTGTAACAAAAAATATATATTTAGAATTGCGCCAAGTTTTAGACTCCATAAGAAATATTTGTACGATGTTGAATTTAATGTCATTTATATTTTAGGTAAATTTTCTTGTAAGAAGTTTAGCATATTTTCTCCCATAACTAATCGAATACTATTATCATCAATACCTAATTCAAGTAATTCATGTGTAATTGCTACTAACTCTGCTGTATCAAAACCAGGATTAATTGTTCCATCAAAATCTGAACCTAATGCAACATGCCCTGCACCAACTAATTTAATACCATAATGAATTGCTTCTGCTACTGATTTTGGAGTGTTATCACAAACTGCAGCATCCCAATAACCTATCGCAATCAAACCACCTTTGCGTGCTATATCTTCCATTAAATTATCATTAATGTTTCGGGGCGATGGGCAGTGGCCATAAAAACCTGTATGACTTACAACGATTGGTCTGTTTGAAATTTTAAGCACATCTTTGACAACATTTTCTGAAGAATGTGAAACATCTAAAATGATATCTAGCTTCTCTATTTCTAAAACAACTTTTTCTCCAAAGTTTGTTAAACCTTGCCCACTTATACCGTGTAATGATCCGCCAAGTCTGTTATCAAAAAAATGGTGCAAGCTCATCATGCGGAAACCTTCATCATAAAGACGTGTTACATTTTCTAAATCTCCATCTAATGCATGTGAGCCTTCTGTCCCAATAAGTCCACCAACAAAACTCTTATTGCTTGATCTTTTTTGTATGAAGTTATTAAGGTCTGCTTGTGATTTAATAAGCATAAAATTATCAACATCATTAGTAGCCAGTTTATGAACTTTATTAGCTTGGAAAATGGCTCTTTCAGCCAAACTAGACCAAGTTTTAATTGGCCATCTTTGGATTACAGCCAATGAAGTAATATTGTCACTAGCTGAAGTTTCATTTTTTTCATAATTTTGTCCACGAGGTGATTTTGTAACAGTAGTAAACATTTGTAATGCTACATTTCCCTCTTGCAGTCTTGGAATATCAACATGTCCCCGCTTGTAACGTTTTGATAAATCCCTATTCCACAAATGACTGTCGGCGTGCCAATCACCGATAAAAAGAGTTTCGTGTAATTTTAAGGCTTCCTCCGAGACATCAAAAGCTGGATGATCTGAAACTGGATTCATATTTTTATCGACTAATATCGGTAGAGTAAGTATAGCGAACAGTAAAAAAACTACACTTGTTGTAACTGCAATTAATTTCATTGTTCTTTCAACCCTTGTTTTCTAGTTATTTAACCTTATTTGATATTGCTTACATATGATAGTTCCAATAATATCATTCTTAACAATTTAAAAAATTAGGAGACACCATGGCCCTTGAATTACCAAACCTACCTTATGCACATGACGCGCTAGCTGAAGCTGGCATGAGTAAAGAAACATTAGAATTCCATCATGATTTACACCACAAGGCATATGTTGATAATGGTAATAAGCTCCTAGCTGGTACTGAATGGGAAATAAAAAGCATAGAGGAAATAATTACTGGCACTTATGATGCAACTGCTAAAGCGCAAAATGGTATCTTTAATAATGTGTCACAACATTGGAATCACAATCAATTCTGGGAAATGATGGGACCAAATAATCACAATATGCCAAGTGAATTAGAGGCTGCATTAGTTGAGTCTTTTGGCAGTATTGATAAATTTAAAGAAGATTTTGTAGCAGCTGGTGTTGGTCAATTTGGAAGTGGCTGGTGTTGGTTAGTTAAAGATACTGATGATCAATTAAAAATTACTAAAACTGAAAATGGCGTAAACCCTCTTTGCTTTAATCAAAAAACATTACTTGGTTGCGATGTATGGGAGCATTCATATTACATAGATTTTAGAAACAAAAGACCGGTCTATATAATGAACTTTTTAGATAAGCTAGTTAACTGGGAATACGTTGCTTCTCAGCTATAAAATAATTACTTAAATTTCTTTCGCATATTCATAGCAGCTTCCATTCCTGAAATTGGTTTTCTGCCTTCAGGAACTGTATTACCTTTTCTGACGATGTCCTCATATGGAGTGCCATCTTTATACATCGCATAAAGAGTTTCTATATCCATATTAGTACCAACTGGTTCTTCTGGAAAGCCCCGTGTAGAAACTTCTGTTTTAAACTCTTCTTGGTTTCTCCAATGTTCATAAAAAATTTCTACTAAATTTCCATCTGGGTCTTTGTAATAAATACCACTGATCCAACCGTGATTTATTGTCCAGTATGGTTCTAGACCTCTATCCTTGGCTCTGAAGTAGAAATCAAACCATTTATCAATTGGATTTAATTTGTAAGATATATGATCTAAGCCAACAATTGATGGCGTTACTCGATTAATCCAATTTTTAAATTTTATAACTGTTTTGGGAACAAAACCTAATCCATCAAAAACTGGACTAGTATTTGCAATTGCTATTCGATGATGTTCTTCATCAAATGACATAAAGGTAATGTCCTCACTTGCATACATGGGCTTACAACTAAATAAGTTTTGATAAAAACTAACCATTTTATCATAATTCATTGTTTTAAAAGAAACATGATGAAATAAGTCTGGGGCATCTTCAGATCTAAAATTTTTATAAAGCTCCAAATCTAATAAAACTTCTTTCTTATTTTCCATTTATATCTTCCTTTCTAAATTTAAGTTGTCCAAAACCAATCAGGTCCTGGTAAGTGAATCACATGATTTTCTAGGCCAACCTCATTATCCATCAAAGCATTTAGCTTTGTGTTCATTTTAAGCAATAATTCATTCTGAGATTGATCTTTTGCTAAATTATTTAACTCATAGGGATCTTTTTCAAGATCATAAAGACTAATATTTGAATTATTAGAAAATAATTCTTGCAAATTTGTGGGTGTATTATTTTCACGTGGAGAAAAAGCTCTTACAAATTTATACTTCTTAGTAACAATGGCTTTATAACAAAATGGTGGTGAAAAATCTGGTAAAAAATTGCCTTTTGATGCAAAAGCTTTGAACTTATCAAAATGATTATCTGCAAGACCAATATGTCTAATTTTTTCATTTACTTCAAAAGCTGCACCTATGATTGGTGATCCTTGAACTAAATGTCCCTCATCATCTCTGTAATTTTTATAATCCACATTTTCAGTTATTGGTGCAAAACTTTTACCTTTTAACTCAGGGTATTTTGCTTGAATTTGACTTTGATCTAAACCAGCAAATTCAAGCATTGTGGGTACAAAATCTATATTTGAAACTATTGACTCGCAAGTTTGCTGTTTTTTAAGGTCTGGATGATAGATAAGTGTTGGGACACGCACCGACTCTTCCCATGCAGCTATTTTACCTCTAATCCCATGTTGCCCAAGCATTTCACCATGATCTGAAACCATGAATATAATTGTATTATCTAGTTGATTAGATGATTTTAAATTTTCTACTAAAGTATTTATATGCCGATCAACATCTCGAAGGCAATTATAATAGTAGTTTATAAACTTTTTCCATAAATCAATTCGTTCAAATGGTATTTCTCCATAAACAACATTCATCATATCTATTGGGGACCAATCTTCTTCACTCAATTTAGCAAAGTTTTTTGGAAATTCTATTTCATGTTGAAAATCATACATTTCATCATTTGGAGCAAATTTTTGATGATCACCAAGAAAGCCTGTTCCACTTATTGAAGGGTCAACTCTATAAAACATAATATCATGTGGGTTTACAAAGTTAACAAAAGCTGCCCATGGCTTTTGTTTATCTTTCTTGCTATTAATAAATTCTGAAGTAATGCTTGCTGTGGGACCATCAAATAAATAACCTCCCTGACCTAGATCTTTTTCACCTTCTTGATTAGAATTTTTGAAACCATGTTTGCTTAGCATAGCTCTCATACCATCGAACCCAAGTGAGTTTTCATTAACTTGGTTTTCTGTAATATTTGTTAAATGCCATTTTCCAAAATAGCCAGTTTCATAATCCAAGTCTGACAGAAGATGACCTATTGTATTAACGTTGTCATACAAACCAGGGACCCATGGAGCCACTGTGTTATCATAAACTCCCGTAAATTGTATATGCTGACCAGTATAAATTGAGCTTCTTGCTGGTGAACATATCGGCGTAGAAGTATAGGAGCGATTAAAGTAAGTAGACATACTCTCTAAATATCGTCTAGCAGGAAGATTCACATTTTTTTGTATATATGGCCATGCTCTCTCTTGGTCATTAAGAATGAATAAAATATTTGGTTTTTTATTTAAAGTTACATTGGCTGGTGCTTGTTGAGTCAATAATATAGAGGACATACCTGTCATTGCTGCTGTGGCAATTGACTTTTTAATAAACGATCTTCGTGAAATTTTTTTGCTCATAGTTTATATTTCTAAAAAAAAATACACGCTTAATATTACAATTAAAGTTGGCAGTATTAAATTATGTGCGTTTTCATCAATTCGATATATTTTAACTTTATTATTTATTTTAAAAGGTAAGTGCTTTTGTTTTCCAGGAACAATTCTTAATTTTTCCCCAAAAGTATATAAGAAAGGAGTTCTGCCACCCTTATCAGATAGACTGCCATTGTAGATTGGCATCGCTAAGGCTGTAATAATAAAAGATCCAATAAAGGTAAAATACCAAAAAAGCCAAAAATATAGTTGATAAGGATAATAAAAATCAGGAATATAAAACCACAAAATAACTATGTTCATTATTGCAATTGGATAAAAACCTAGAACTTGCCAAACAACATGAAACCTAGCATGCCCTGGCCAATCGGGGTGTGTTGCATGAGTTTTATTAAAGTCTGCTATAGTCGGTCCTACGGTTAATCCAATCGAAATAATTGTAAAAATTACTCTACAAATTGAATTGGCATCATATAAATCCATTTAAAAAAAACCTTAAAAATAAATAATAATAATTGAGACTACTCTCATTTTAATATAGTGTAAACAGTATGAATAATTTTTTTCAGTCCAAATCTAATTCATTATCAAAAATGGATCGTACTCGTGCGGCTATTATTGATGGTGCGATAGATGTCCTATCTAAAAAAGGATATCAAAATTCTTCAATTAAAGAGATGGCAGAAAAAGCAGGCATAGCTAATGGCACTTTCTATAATCATTATAAAGATAGAAAAAGCATATTTGACGAAGTGGGAAAATTAATTGCCATTGAACTTACCAAAACAATTGAAGAGAATGAAAGTAATACAAAAGATCCAGCTCAAAAAATTATTAATTCAACTAAACGATTTATAGAGAGATCTGTTCAAGTTCCAGATTGGGGTATTATATTTTTAGAAGCGTATGATTATATGCCCATCATAAGAAATGAAGTTTCAAAGTATCTTATTCAAGATATAAAAAGAGGTATTAAAATTAAAATATTTAAAGTTAGCTATGATGAATTTGTTGTTGAGCAAATAATTGTACTTATACTTCACGCTATTAGAAAACAATTAAAAAATGGCTATGATAATAAAATTATAAATAAAACAACTGATGCCATCATGCAGTTGCTAAATCACAAAAAATAGGAAAAATAAAATGAAATTAGTTACATTTTTACATCAATCTTCTGAAAAAATTGGAGCAATAATTGGCGATGAAATTATAGATTTTTCATTGTCCAATTTACCAAAAACAATGATTGAATTTATTGAGCTTGGAGATAATGGTTTAAGTCAAGCCAATGAATTAATTACTAAAGCTGAAAATAAAATTTCAGTTAATGATGTAAAATTAATGGCTCCTATCCCAAAACCAAATAAAATATTAGGTGTAGGTTTAAATTACAAAGCACATAAAGAGGAGGCAGCTAAGGCAGCCGCTGCCCTTTTAGGCAAGCCACAAGAAAAATATCCTACTATATTTAATAAACAGAACTCATCTGTCGTAGGCCCATATGATGATATGCATAAACCAAATGCCTCAGATTTTTTTGACTATGAGGGTGAACTGGGCTTTGTGATAGGCAAGCGCTGCAGACATGTTCCATATGATAAAGCCTCTAATGTTATATACGGTTATACAGTTGTAAATGATGCCACAATTAGAGACTGGCAAATGCGAGGTCCACCCATGACAATGACTATGGGTAAATCATGGGATACCCATTGTCCATTTGGACCATACTTAGTAACAAGTGATGAAGTTGGTGATCCGCATCAGCTACAATTAGAAACTCACATCAATGGTGAGTTAAGACAATCAGCTAATACAAATGATCTAATACATGATTGTTTTACAGTTGTAGAATACTTGAGCACTGCTTTTTCACTTGAGCCAGGTGATTTAATTGCAACCGGAACACCAGCAGGTGTTGCGGCCACATCACAAAACTGGCTAAAAGTAGGTGATATTGTAAAAGTAACTATTGAAAAGCTTGGTTATATTGAAAATAAAGTAATTGCTGAACCCGATAGTACTACTTCTTACTGACCTTATAAGAGATGAATACTGATTATAATGTAATAGTTGCTGGATATGGTCCTGTAGGTGCTGGTGCAGCAAATTTATTAGGCTATTACAAAATCAAATCACTTATCATTGATAAAGAAAAAGAAATATACACTTTGCCTAGAGCTATTACCTGGGATGATGAGTGTAGACGTATAATAGTACCTTGTAATTTTGCCGACAAAATAGAGGTAAGAAAAATTCGTGGTATTAATCATATTAATGGTAAGGGCGAAAGTTTTCTTAAAATTCGTATGGCAGAGGAAAACAAATATGAATATCAAGTTGGACCAACTTTCATGTATCAACCAGAATTTGAGGGGGCATTTAGAGATAACGCTGAAACATACGATACTAATCACTTCAAATTAGGTTTTGAAGTCTTATCTTATGAAGAAAAAGATGAATGTATCAATGTTGAAATCAAAAACTTAGATACAAATAAGGTTGAGCACGTAACGACTAAATATCTTATTGGTGCTGACGGAGCGAACAGTATCATAAGAAAAAAAATGGGAGTAAAGTATAAAAGTTTTAAATATGATGAACCATGGATGTGCGTTGATGGTTTTGCTGATCAAGAATTAGAATGTTTTACAGACGTTGATGCTTTTCAAATTTGTGACCCCAAAAGATCTCTTACAATAATTAACTCTATAAATAATAAATTTAGATTTGAAATTATGATTATGCCTAAAGATAATCTTAATGAAATTCAAAAGGAAGAAGTGTTTTTTCCATTTATAGCTAAGTATCTCAAAAATCGAAAATTTACTTTTACAAGAAAAGCTATTTATACATTTCATTCAACTTCAGTAAATAAATGGAAAAAGAATAATGTATTCTTAGTTGGAGATGCTGCCCATCAAATGCCACCTTTTATGGGGCAAGGAATGAACTCAGGAATGAGAGATGTAGAGAATTTATTATGGAAATTAAGTGGAGTAATTTCAAAAAAATATAACCAGGGTATATTAGATACTTATGAGACTGAGAGAAAATATCATGCAGAAAAAATAATTAAGGCTTCGATTGCGATGGGTAATATCATTATGACACCAAGTCCACTTAAAGCTTTTTTTAGAGATATAGGAATTAAAATCAAATCTCTAACGAAGAAAGGAAAACAAAGTTTTTATCCTGGTTATTCTGGAATTCGACTTGGCGAAGGGTTGCATAATCATCCTACTGAAAGAAGTCATATATTTAGATATTATTTTCCAATAATATTTTTGAAAGATCAAAATAATAAAACAACTGATGATCTGCTACAAAAAAACTTTGGGTTGATATTAAATAATTTTAATAAAGATCCATCAGTTTCAGAAGATAACTGCAAAATATTAAATAAACTAGATTTTGGAATAATAAATCGATCAAATAACTTGCTAAAAAGTAATTATTCTAAATTTGTATGTATTCAGTCTCAAGGTAAAGACTTAGATACTTATTTTAGTCATTTTGAATGTAATGCTGTTTTGATAAGGCCTGATAAGTATGTCTTTGATATAATTAATTTTAATGAAGAAGATAGCCTAGATCAAATTATGTCTAATATAATCAATAAGTTAGAAGATAAAAAAATATTATAATTTAATAGTTTTATAATAAAAGTTTAAATCTTTATTATTATCAAGTTCAAATTCAAGATTTAATTTTCCCATTCTAATTTCATCAGATTCATAATCCAATAATGCTGTTTGATAACTATCTCTTTTTTTCAATCTATCAAAATAACTTTTTAAATTATTTTTATCTTCAAAGAAATAATCTAATAAAAATACCTCGCTTAAACGATGAAATAACACCATCCATGTAATATCTGCTAAACTAAAATTATCACCATCAATCCAACTTTTTTCTTCGAGATGATGGTCTAATTCCTTAAAATGATTATTTAGATTATTACTTGCTGATTTTATAATTTTAAATATGGGTGAACCTTTTTTAAAAATTCGGTAAGCAAGCATTTTAAATGCAAGAAATTTAGATGCTCTAAATCTATCAGGATGCTTAAATAAATACTTTATGTATTTAAGAATTGAAATATTTCGTAACATTGAAACAAATAGTGGAACAGTAAATATCGAAATGCAATTACCAGCATACTGCTCTAGATTTTTATCTGGCTCTCCTATTAACGATCCTTTTTTTATCCAATAATCAACTGCATCACTTTGGCTTAATTTCTTAGAACAATGATTCTCAAGATAAGTGATTTGTTCATGTGATTCATAGATTGGTGCACCAAAATGAAGTAACACTGGCACTGTTGCTACAGGATTTATTTTTAAGAATTCTTTTGTTAAATTTTCACAATCTTTTGTTTCCATGATGTGAATATGTTTTAATTGTGCCTTAATACTAAGTTCATCTAAGCATATACGTGCTTTTCTTGAGCAAAGGGAAAAATTATTATGATATAAAATCCATTCTTCTTCTGTATCTAAAACTTTATAATCCTGAAGTCCAGACAATGTAGAATTTTTCATGTTTACTTTGACTCTTTATCAATCTCAGCACAAATATCGTTTAGTATTTGATTGGCGCTCACACCAGTTGGAAATCCACTGTAGTGTGCTACGTGTAAAATCATTTCTTCAATTTTCTCTTTAGATACTCCAAGATTTAAAGCACCCCTAAGATGTATCTTTAATTCATTCTCTCGGTTAAGTGCCACTAAGACCGCTACAGTAATTAAACTTCTTTCTGGAAGACTAATAAGTTCATCCCTAGACCATATATTTCCATATAAGGCATCAACAATGTGTGCCATAAAATCCTTAGAAATGGGAGTTGCGCTGTTCTGCAACAAATCCATTTTTTTTAAGATTTTAAGTCCTTTTTCTCTACTTTCTTTATCGATCTTATAAGTCATATTCTATAACTGAGAGTATTCTCATTTTATAGATATATCAATAAAGTATTTAACAATAGAATATATTGGTCTAACCGATAGTTAATTATTCTTCGTTTTGCAAAGCTTTTGGAGCTAATATTATTTCTGCTAAGCCTGCAGTTACAATTAACATACTACCAACTATTTCACGCCAGCCAAAAGACTCATCGGTAAGCACAGCAGCACTAGCTGAGCCAACTACAATTTCAATGAGAACGATAATTGAGTAAAGTCCGCTACCAACGGCACTTGGCGTCCATAATAAAACTATATTTGTTGGAATTAAAAATACTGCACTCATCAACAATAGCCATGGCAGCATAGCAATCCATGCATCGTTTGTTGGCATTGGTCCAAGTGTGTTTCCTAAAAAATATGCAATTATTAATGTTACTAAGCCACCATAGAAAAAAAATGAAACTAGCAGTGCAAAGATATCTTTTG
>JADHQX010000029.1 GCA_016777745.1 Candidatus Pelagibacterales bacterium | reverse complement strand
GACGCCTTTGCACGAACTAACTCAGCTGCATCAGGATTTTTCTTTTGAGGCATTATTGATGAACTAGACATCATCTCATCTTTTATTTCACAAAATTTAACAAGATTGGAAGACCACAAAACTATCTCTTCAGCAATTCTTGATAAATGCATGGCACATGTGCTTGATGCATATAAGTAATCAATTACAAAATCTCTATCTGCAACACTATCTATAGAATTATTTGTTGGCCCATTAAATGAAAGTTTTTTAGAAGTTTCAAATCTATCTATTTTAAAAGAGGTTCCTGCCATGGCACAGGATCCAAGAGGATTTTTATTTAATCTTTCTCTTGATTCAATGAATCTATCAGTATCTCTCATAAACATTTCATAATATGACATATAATAATGTCCTGCAGATATTGGCTGAGCTGTCTGTAGGTGAGTGAAGCCAGGCATGATTATATCAATATTTTTTTCAGCATTTTTTATTATGATTTTTTTTAAGACCTTTAATTCAGTTAATATCAAATCTATGTCTTTTCTTAGCCATAGTTTTAGGTCTGTTACGACCTGATCATTTCTAGATCGTGCAGTATGTAGTTTTCCCGCAACATCACCAACAAGCTCTTGAAGTCTATTCTCTATGTTCATATGAATATCTTCAAGCTCAGGATTGAAGATGAATTTATTATTTTTTATCTCTAATAGAATCTTTTTTAGCCCGGATGTGATTTTATTTTTTTCCAATACAGTAATTATCTTTTGTTTGGACAGCATTTCAGCGTGAGCTATAGAACCTTCAATATCTTCATTAAACATAAATTTGTCAAAATCAATTGAAGTATTGATCTCAGTAAAAATATCTTTATTTTTCTGATTAAATCTGTGTCTTAATATAGGGTTTTTTTTTCTAGACATTATCTGTATTCTCACTATGTATCTTTATATGAAATTATATAATATTATTACTAAAGTATCGTTGCTATATGCCACATTATTTTTGTTTTGCAACCCCTTATATGCCGAAACAGCTACATTAAAAAAAATAATTTTTGAAGAAAAGCCAGGATTTACAAGTAGCTTTGAGGATGTAAATAGCAAAAAACACTTACTAAATGACTTTTCTGGTAAACTTATTTTAGTGAATTTATGGGCAACTTGGTGCGAACCTTGCAAAGAGGAAATGCCTTCATTAGATAGGTTGCAAAGTAAGTTTGATAAAAATAAATTTGAAGTAATTGCAATTAATCTTGATAGAGGTCCAAAAGCAAAGGCTATTAGTTTTTTTAGTGACAATAATATAGAGAATATTGCGCTTTATTTTGATAGCAAAAATAAAATTCCAAGAGAAATTAAGGCAATTGGATTACCAGCGACCATTTTAATTGATCAAAATGGCATTCAGGTAGCAAAATATTTAGGACCAGCAGATTGGGAAGATCAATATTTTATAGATTTATTTTCTAAATATATTTTTTAGAGCGCTTCTTCTAGCTCTGGTAGAACTTGAAACAAATCAGCAACGAGCCCATAATCTGCAACATCAAAAATAGGAGCTTCTTCATCCTTATTTATTGCAACGATAATCTTTGAATCTTTCATTCCTGCAAGATGCTGAATTGCTCCAGATATACCTACGGCAATATATAATTCAGGAGCAACTACTTTACCAGTTTGACCAACCTGATAATCATTTGGAACAAAGCCAGCATCAACAGCAGCTCTTGAAGCACCAACTGCTGCATTTAATTTAGCAGCTACTTTATCTAAGAGTTCAAAGTTTTCACCATTTTGCATCCCTCTACCACCAGATATAATTGTTTTCGCAGAAGTTAATTCAGGTCTATCTGACTTTGTAAGTTCTTCACTGACAAATTCTGAAAGTGTTGGTATATTTTCTGAAGAAACCTTTGTAATTTCGCATGCTGTGTCACCCATAAGACTCATTTGAAAAGCAGTTGGTCTAATTGTTAATACTTTTTTTGCATCAGAAGATTGTACTGTTGCAATTGCATTGCCTGCATAAATTGTTCTAATAAATGTATCTGGTGACTCAACACCTATTATTTCAGATATCTGGCTAACATCTAATTTTGCAGCCAATCTGGGCATTACATTTTTGCCAGTTGTAGTTGCTGCTGCAGCAAAAAAATTGTAATCAGCTGATATATCAAAAATAGCAGTCGTAAGCTTTTCTGCTAAAATATTATCAAATTCACTATTATCAAGATGAATAACTTTTGAAACGCCTTCAATTTTACTAGCTTGAGCAACCGCATCATCTATATTGCTACCAGCAATAAGTACATGGAGTTCGTCTCCAAATTTTTTTGCGCCACTAATTGCTTTTAAGCTTTGATCACTTAATTGACCTTTTGCATGTTCGGTAAAAAATAATGTTGTCATATTACACCTGCTTCATTTTTAAGTTTTTCTACTAATTCTGATACTGATTCTACTTTGATTCCAGCTTGTCTCTTGGGTGGCTCAACCACCTTTAATATTTTTAATCTAGGCGACACATCAACACCAAAATCTTCTGGTGCCTTTTGGTCGATAGTTTTTTTCTTTGCCTTCATAATATTTGGCAGCGAAGCATATCTTGGTTCATTAAGTCTTAAGTCTGTTGTAATAACTGCAGGCATACTAATTTTTATTGTTTGTAAACCACCATCGACTTCTCTTGTAACAATAGCTTGCTCACCTTCAATATCAATTTTAGATGCAAATGTGCCTTGGGATAAATTAGTTAGTGCAGCAAACATTTGTCCCGTTTGATTATTATCACCATCAATTGCTTGTTTGCCCATTACCACTAGTCCTGGTTTTTCTTCTTCATATATTTTAGCTAAAATTTTTGCTAGAGCTAATGGCTCTAAAATATTATCAGTTAGCACATGAATTCCTCTGTCAGCACCCATTGCTAAAGCAGTTCTAATTGTTTCTTGGCATTGTTGGTTGCCTATAGAGATTGCAATTATTTCTTCTGCCTTGCCTGCTTCCTTTAATCTAATAGCTTCTTCTACTGCTATTTCACAAAAAGGATTCATAGACATTTTTACATTATCAGTTTCAACACCTGTTTGATCAGATTTTACTCTAATGTTTACATAAGGATCGATAACTCTTTTTACGGGTACTAGGATCTTCATTTAAAGGTTCTTTCTAATTAATTTATTAAAGAAATATATCGTTAGGAATTATAGTATTTTTAGCTTTTGATCAATTAATTTAAGTGTTCTGGCCAGGTTTCCATAAGACATCTTTTTTACCATTTCCATTTTCTACTCTTGATAGAACAAAGAATAAATCTGACAATCTATTAACGTAAGTCATTGAAAATATGTTTATTTTTTCTTTATTGTTTAATTCAACAATCAAACTTTCAGCACGCCTAGCTACCGTACGTGCATTGTGTAAATATGACGCACTAAGAGATCCACCAGGCAAGATGAATGAGTTCAAGCTTGATAATGGTTTGTTAAATTTATCAATGGCTTCCTCTAGTCTTGTAACTTGGTTTTTAGTAACTCTTAGTGGAGGAAATTTTGGTGATTTAGTAATTGGATTTGCAAGATCTGCTCCTAGATCAAATAAGTCATTCTGAATTTCTGCTATCACTTTTACAAGTTTTTTAGATACATGGTGTTTAACGACACCAAGTATAGAGTTTAATTCGTCAACTGTTCCATAAGCTCTAATTCTAACATTATCTTTAGAAACTCTTTTGCCTGAAACAAGGCTTGTCTTGCCCTTATCACCAGTTTTTGTATAAATTCTAGTTAACTTTACCATTTTTATTTAGAAGCAATATATAGAGCGGTCATTATGATCACTATGGCTAAAAATTGAAGTAAAATTCTTAAGCGCATTAGTTTATTAGAGTATTGCTTATTAAACTTTCCACCTTTTAACATTCCAAAGATACCAGTAAAAAGAACAATAGTTACGGCAGCAATAGTGATAGGTATTAATATATAATAAAATACATTTGGCATTAGTTTGAAGTAAGCAATCTTCTAGCTATAACGTCAGCTTGCATTTCAGCGGCACCTTCAAAAATATTTAAAATTCTTGAGTCACATAAAAGTCTACTGATTGGATATTCTAAAGCAAAACCATTACCGCCATGAATCTGAAGCGAATTGTCTGAAGTTGCCCATGCCACTCTTGCACCTAGAAGTTTTGCCATACCCGCTTCTAAATCACATCTATTGCCTTTATCTTTTTCTCTTGCTGAGAAGTAAGTGAGCTGTCTAGCAGCCATTATTTCTGTAACCATTGAAGTCACTTTTGATGAAACTCTTGGAAATTCGTAAATTGATTTACCAAACTGATTTCTATCAAGAGCGTACTGCATTCCAGTTTCCATTGCAGATTGAGCAACACCAACTGCTCTTGCAGCAGTTTGAATTCTAGCAGATTCAAAAGTTTCCATTAATTGTTTAAAGCCTTTACCTTCTTCTCCACCTAATAGATTTTCACCTTTTACTTTGAATTCATCAAATGCAATTTCGTATTCTTTCATTCCTCTATAGCCTAGCACCTCTATTTCTCCTCCAGACATACCTTCACTTGGGAACATATTATCATCATCTCCTCGTTCTTTTTCAGCCAAGAACATAGATAAGCCCTTGTAACCTTTTTCATCTGGATTTGATCTTGCTAAAAGAGTCATTAAGTCACTTCTTGCACCATGTGTAATCCAAGTTTTATTTCCAGTTATTGAATAATCATCTCCATTTTTAACTGCACGAGTTCTTAATGAAGCCAAATCAGAGCCTGTATTAGGCTCACTGAAAACAGCAGCTGGAAGTATTTCACCAGATGCAATTTTAGGTAGCCATTTTTTCTTTTGTTCTTCAGTTCCACCAATTAATAATAATTCAGAAGAAATGTCAGTTCTTGTTCCTAATGAACCTATTCCAATATATCCACGTGCAAGCTCTTCAGTTACAACACACATAGAAAGTTTATTCATACCAAGACCACCATACTCTTCAGGTATTGTTAATCCAAATATACCAAGTTCAGCCATTTTATTTATGACCTCCATTGGAATTAACTCATCTTTTAGGTGCCATTCGTGTGCATATGGAACAACATCTTCTTCAACAAATTTTTTAAATTCTTGAATAATCATTGATGATGTATCATCAAGTCCTAAATTACCAAAATTTTTACTAGAGAAGTTATTTTGTAAAGTATCTGCAAGCTTCACTCTATCAGCTGCTTCATTTCCATTAAGCATAAGATCTCTAACAGAGTTCGTGGAGAGCTCTGTTAACAATCCATTTTTCAAACCTAAATCCTGTGGTCTTGCATACTCCAATTGTGACATGGGAATGCCATGCCACAATTGTGAAAGATACTCTGAGAATGCAAATTGCAGTATAAGCTGTTCCGTCTCTTGGAAATTATTTTCACTCTCAAGTCGTTCTGCCCAATTCAATAATTCAGTAAGAGTAGCTTTATAAGTTGCTATCCAAGCTAAGCTATGAGCAGCATGCTGCTCTCTTGCCATTAGCTGCTTAGATACTGAACCATCTTCCATCACAAGCTTCTTAACTTGTTGTTTTGCGGCATCAGTATACTTGTTAACAGACTGTAAAGATTCTCTGCACTTAATTAGTAAATTATCCATAATGATTATTCTTCCTTGATAGTTTTTAATCCTGTTTCAAGAGCACCAACTAAAACTGCCATATTTCCAGCTTTATGCTCATTATTTAACATTTTTTCATGCGCAAATGGAATCTTATCCCATTCAAAAACCTCTGACATACATGGGTCAATTGCACCATCTAAAACCAGGTTATTTGCAGCATAAGCTTGCTTTGAATTACCAAAATGCGAACCTTGAAGTCTCTTGCTATGCATCCAAAGATATCTTGCATCCAAAGTAAGATTGTATCCTGTAGTTCCAGCACAGATGACAACCATGCCACCTCTTTTTACAATAAACATAGAAACAGGCACTGTAGTTTCTCCTGGGTGTTCAAATACCATATCTACATTTTTCCCTTTTCCTGTAAACTCCCATAGAGCTTTACCAAACTTCCTAACTTCTTTCATATAATTGCCATAAGCTTCAGTATCATCAATATCAGGGTGTTCTCCCCAACAATTAAAGTTTTTTCTATTCAAAACTCCAACCGCACCTAAGCTCTTAACGTAATCAGCTTTTGAATCGTCAGATACTATACCTATTGGTTTAGCACCAACTATTTTTGCTAACTGAACTGCAAAACTTCCTAGTCCTCCAGAAGCGCCCCATACTAGAACGAACTGGCCTGGCTTAAGTTCATGCGGCGCATGCCCAAAAAGCATTCTATATGCAGTAACAAGAGTTAAGTTATAACAACCGCTTTCTTCCCATGTTAGTTGAGGTGGTTTTTTCATCAACTGGTGTGCTTGTACAGCAGTGTACTGAGCAAAAGTACCATCAGCAGTCTCATAGCCAAAAACTTTATTAGTTTCAGATAGCATTGGTTCTCCACCATTAACTTCAACATCTTCGTGATCCCATGTCATTGCGTGAATAACAACTTCATCACCAACTTTCCATTTTTTAACAGCTGAACCAACTTTCCAAACAATTCCAGAAGCATCAGAACCAGCAATATGATAATCTTTTTTTGTAACATCTAGCACTGAGATTGGTTTACCTAAACCAGCCCATACACCATTATAATTTACTCCTGCAGCCATAACTAAAACTAGTACATCGCTGGGTCCAATTTCAGGAATACCAACTTCTTCTGATTGAAATGATTGCATTGGGTTACCATGTCTATCTTTTCTAATTACCCAAGCATGCATTTTCTTTGGAACAAAACCTAGAGGTGGAACTTCGCCAATTGCATAAATATCTTTTTCTTCTGTAGTCATTAATATGTCTCCCATGTATGAAATTTATTCGAAATATAGCCTAATTTAATCTTTTTTCTAGGCTTATAGCCAGTTTGAAAATAAATTTATATACACTTCTTTTTTCTCGGTTTATAGCCAGTTTGTTGTTATTAATATATGAACTATAAATAAAACAAAAAAATAAAAAAACAAGCTCAAGGACTAAAAATGATAGATAAACCATGGTTAATACGTACTTACGCGGGACATTCGACTGCTAAAAAGTCAAATGAGCTATATCTAAATAATCTTTCTAAAGGGCAAACAGGCTTATCTATAGCTTTTGATTTACCTACACAAACTGGCTATGACAGTGATCACATTCTTGCTAGCGGTGAAGTTGGCAAAGTAGGAGTTCCCATAAGCCATATTGGAGATATGAGAACTTTATTAAATCAGATTCCCCTTGATCAGATGAATACCTCAATGACTATCAATGCTACTGCAGCATGGATGTTAAGTCTTTATATTGCTTTAGCCGATGAACAGAAAGTGAATCGAAATAAGTTACAAGGAACAACTCAGAACGATATTATAAAAGAATACTTATCTCGAGGAACGCATATTTTTCCTCCAGCACCAAGTCTTAGACTTATATCCGATATGATAACTTTTACTTATACCGAATTGCCAAAATGGAACCCAGTGAACATATGCTCTTATCATTTACAAGAAGTTGGAGCAAAGCCAGTACAAGAGTTAGCTTTTGCTTTGTCTACTGCTGTTGCATATTTAGATCGAGTAAAAGAGTCAGATGTACTTTCGCCAGAAGAATTTGAAAATGTTGTTGGACGCATCAGTTTTTTTGTAAATTCTGGAATAAAGTTTGTTACAGAAATGTGCAAGATGCGTGCATTTGTAGATTTGTGGGATGAAATAACTAGAGAAAGATATGGAGTAAAAGATCCAAAAAATAGAAGGTTTAGATACGGTGTTCAAGTTAATAGTTTGGGTTTAACAGAACAGCAACCTGAAAATAATGTTTATCGTATTCTTATCGAAATGATGGCAGTAGTCTTATCAAAAGATGCTCGTGCAAGAGCTGTTCAATTACCAGCTTGGAACGAAGCACTAGGATTGCCAAGACCATGGGATCAACAATGGTCACTTAGACTTCAACAAATTTTAGCTTATGAAACTGACCTTCTAGAATTTGAAGATTTATTTAATGGTTCTAAAGTTGTCGAAGAAAAAGTTGAACAAATGAAAATTGAAGCAAGAAAAGAATTTAATCATATTCAGTCAATGGGTGGAGCAGTTGTAGGTATTGAAAATAGTTATTTAAAACAAGAATTAGTTAATTCAAATAAAGAAAGAATTCAGAATATTAATGATGGTGAGCAAATAGTAGTTGGAGTAAATAAATTTATTGAGACTGAGAATTCTCCATTAACAGCAAACGATAGTGGAATAGAATCAATAGATCCTAAAGTTGAAGCTGAACAAATTAAGGCTTTAAATGAATGGCGTCAAAATCGTGATCAATTATTAGTTAATAAATCATTAACTGACTTAAAGTTAGCCGCAGAATCCAACACTAACATCATGCACGCTTCTATAGAAGCAGCTAAAGCTGGCGTTACAACCGGCGAATGGACCAATGTAATGCGAGAGGTATTTGGAGAATTTAGGGCTCCTACTGGAATTACTCAAAATTTGAAAACAACGACTAATAACGATTATTTAGAGGTTAAGAAAAGAGTTGATGCTTTATCAGAAAAAACTGGTCGAAGAATTAAGTTTTTAGTTGGTAAACCTGGATTAGATGGACACTCAAGTGGAGCTGAGCAAATTGCCGTGAGTGCCAGTGACTGTGGTATGGATGTTTTATATGAGGGAATTAGATTAACTCCGAAGCAGATTGTTAAGTCATCAGTTGAAGAAGATGTTCATATTATAGGCTTGTCAATTTTGTCTGGATCTCATATTCAGCTTGTTGGTGAAATTATGTCAGAGTTAAAAAAGAATAAAATTGATAATATTCCATTAATTGTTGGAGGTATAATACCAATCGAAGATGAGAGAATATTAAAATCTCAAGGTGTTACTGCCGTCTACACACCTAAGGACTATCAGCTAAAAGATATTATGGCTGACATAGTTAGTATTGTTGAAAAAAATTTAAACCATAATTAAAGATATGATTAGCGGACCTATTATAGAACCTTCAAGTGAAAACCCTCCAAAGCAAATGATAATTTTTGTTCATGGTTATGGTGCTGATGGTAATGATCTGATTGGTTTGGCAAATTATTTTCAAAGCACCCTACCAGAAGCAATTTTTTTATCACCTCATGCTCCTGAAGCCTGCTCAATGAATCCGTCTGGCTATCAGTGGTTTGATTTAACATCAACAGATCCAGCAGTTTTATGGAGTAAAATTTTAGTAGCTGCAGATCATTTGAATGAGTTTATAGATAGCAAATTATTAGAATATAATATTGCTGAAGAAAATTTAGCATTAATTGGTTTTAGTCAAGGAACAATGATGTCACTTCATGTAAGTCTACGTAGAAAAAATACAATGGCTGCAGTTCTTGGTTATTCTGGAAGATTGATTGGTGCAGATTTGCTTAAAGATGATTTGATTTCTAAACCATCAATTTATTTAATTCATGGCGATCAAGACCCGATGGTGCCTTATCAAGATTCTCTAACGGCTGAAAAGGTTTTAAAAGAATATAGTATAGATATAAAAACACATATTTCTAAGCACACTCAACATTCTATTGCAGAAGATGGACTTCGTATAGGTGTTGATTTTTTAGCCTCTAAATTAAAGATTTAAATAAATATTATATTTTTTCGGCAACAAATACTGCTGCTTGAGTAGTCTTTCTTAAAATTTGTCTCAATATTTTATATGCAAATACTTGTTGTGAACCATGTTCAATAGCAGTTTGTTTATGCCCTTCTTCATCCTGTTGAAATTTTTTTATTTTGCTTTGGAGCTCAGGATCTATACCCTCCAGTAGATCAATTTGATCTTGGTAGTGTTCAACAATTACTTCTTCCACAGCTTCTGTACAAGTATAAGCAGCTTTAGATCCCATAATTGCAGTGGAAAATCCAATCGCAGTTGCCCCAATTCCCCACATAGGCCCTAATATAGTAGGCCTAACATTATGCGTTTTTATCTTAGTATTAAAATAATCTAAATGTTCTTGCTCTTCCTCTGCCATTCTTGAGATCTCTTTTACATCATCATATTTTCCTAAAAACTCAAAAACTTTTTTTTGAGCAGTATATATTTTTTGTGCACCTAATTCACCCGCTTGATTAACTCTAATTATTCGGGCTAACAATTTTTCTTTAGCGTTCATATCTTCTTATATAATACAAATGCATTTAAAATCAAAAGCAAAGTCATAGCTACAACATTTAATTCTGCAATTGAAATTAAATTAAATAATAAAGTTGCCTCATCACATCTAATAATTGGCGTATTCATAAGTTGTGCAGATAAAGCTTCAATATCTAAAGCAGTATTTTGGCCTGAACATTCTGTTCTACCAGTCCAAAACTTTCTTTCTATTCCGACATGATAAATCGAATAAAGGAAGCCAAAAAAAGAAGTAGCAATAAATAGTAGTTTAATAATCAAAGTTTTCAAAATTTGATGTGAGTCTATAAATATATTTATAACTGCAAGTATTCCAATTATGTAATAGGGGTAACGCTCTTTGATACACATATCGCAAGGAGCCATATTAAAAAAATATTGAAGAATATAAACGGTCAATAGAATTAAAAAAGAGGCTACTAGATTAACTAAAATATATTTATTTAAAATAATATTCATTACAATATAAATTTATAAAATAGGTATATCATTAAGATAACAGCGAATATGATAAATGTAATTAAGTTTAATTTTCTATCAATTATATTAATTACTTTATTGCCGTATTTCCAGACTAAGAATCCAATTAAGTAAAATCTTATACTTCTTGATAAAATTGCTGCAATTAAAAAATTCCAAAAAGGAATACCTAAAGCACCACTTGATAAGGTGATAATCTTAAAGGGTAATGGTGTAAATCCTCCAATAAATACATATATAAATCCGTATTCATTTATTTGAGCTTTAAAGTATTCAAAATTTTCTAAGTAATTATATAAATTTAAAATTGGATTTACTATCGAGTCAAAAAACAAAAGACCAAGATAATAGGCTGTAATACCACCTACGATGGATCCTACAAAAGAAAAAAATGCAATTTTAAATATCTTAGACCGTTCTGATAACATCATTGGTACCATAAATATTTCCTGAGGTAGGGGGAAAATTATAGCTTCAATGTAGCCAATTAAAAAAACAAAGGGCATTGCAAATTTAGTATTAGAAAAAGACTTAATTTGATTATCCATTAAATCTTTACAGAAATTAAATATTTTTCTCATAGTTACTATCACTTTCTTAGAAACTAATACTACATCCACGTTGCAAATAAAACTATGCTTATCCACCTGGTAATTATTATATGTTTATGAACTTAATTATTTGAAACTCTTCCAAATTAGTCATAGTTTACGGATAATTATATAGTTGGGGGTATGGCGGAATTGGTAGACGCGCCAGACTCAAAAGATAATGATCCTTAGAATTTGAGATATGACAAAGAGTTTGCAGTCCAAAGAACTTTCACACTACTTTCACACTTTATTATACTATTAATATACTTAAATTTTTTTAAAAGCGCATCTTATACTATTCAATACTGGTCAAATCAAAATTACTATTTTAAATTTAAAAATGTCAGAAAAACAAAATAATTTTAGAGAAACACTTTGGAAATCAGCGGAGAAACTACGCGGTCAAATGGATGCTGCCGAATACAAGCATATTGTTTTAGGTTTAATATTTCTCAAATATATTTCTGATTCTTTTTCAGAACAAAAAGGAAATATCAGGAAAATGGTTACTGATAAAAATTCAGATT